>JAYELV010000233.1:0-2920 GCA_034717755.1 Pseudomonadota bacterium
TTATCGAGTGTGGTCTCCAGCTTGCCAATAACGACGCAGTCATCCAGGGCATAATCCTCTCTCAGCCACTGCGGGTTGCGGTATTTCAGCCATGTCTTTCCATCTGGAGCCGTATATACCAGAATTTTCATCGGCAGGTCCAGGCCTGCCGCCATATCATTCAGCATAATTTTGGTGCCCGCGCTCGGCTTGCCGAAAATCAGCAGCTGTGAATCACCGAGGGTCATGCCAACTTCTTCTGCATTCAGCTTGTGGTCGATACGGGCAAAGATCTGCACATCATTCTCTTTTAATTTCGCCTCGAGTCTATCCATGGTCTGCTGTACATCATGGGCGCTCTGCTTGGTGATGATGTCGATTTCTGCATTGGCAATCAGGGGCAGCATCAATACAATGGCTAACAGGTAAAATTTCATGATTCAGATTCCTTAACTTGATAGAGATTGGAGTTTGTTGCCGCCAAGCCGCTCGATGATTTTGTCGGCAACACGAAAAGCGTTGGCGTAGATGGTCCAGGTAAAAGGCGCACTGCCCGCACTGGGCATAAAACTGCCATCCGTGATGTAGAGATTATCGACATCATGCGCGCGGCAGTCTGCATTCAGCACCGAAGTTTTGGCATCATCACCAAAGCGGCATCCACCGGCCATGAGGTTCAGCGGTGGTGAGCCCGAAGCAAAAGATACCACATCTTCCGCCCCCATTGCATTGAGAACTTCGGCGCCCTTTGACGCCAGGTACCAACCCACCTGTAAATTGCGCACATGAAAACCCAGGCGCGCCTTTGCCACCGGCATATCCCACTTGTCTCTGACGCTGGTATCGAGCGATACAAAGCAGTCATCGACCGGCATCCAGTCGCAGAAGGCCTCGATCTTGATGTAGGAGCTTTCACGAAAATGCCGTTCCAGCTTGCGTTTCAGCGGTTTGCCCCACAATAGCCCATCCGGGCCACGCATCTGCCGGGTGGCGCGTGAGATCGGATTGGGATGCAGATGTACAAAGTCGATAGTCCCACCCTTCTGCTTCTCTCCAAAGTCAGTATCATCGATGACATAGTAGTCATGGATCGTACGGTTGATGAAGGGGCCGACCTGACGCAACTCCTGTCTCTTCTCATCGGGAAAATCAGCATAGCGCAATCGTCCGGAACCGGCGCCACCACCGGCAAACAGCAGGTTTTTTCCCACCTGGCCGTTGTTGTTGGCAAGCCCGTGCGGATGCTTCTCACCCGTCGAATTCAACAACAGGCGCGATGTCTCGACAGCCTGGCAGGCCACCACATAAACAGCCGCATCAACATGCTTCACCACATCATTATTATCCCGATACTCCACTGCCGTGATTTCCCCGCTGCTGTCACTCTGCAGACGCGTCACCTGGGAGTCGGGCAGGATTTTGCATCTGCCGCCGGCAACAGCATGGTTCAGCAGCGCCGCCCGGGAACTCCCCTTGGCGCCGGTCTCACAGCCAAAAGCGCCGCAGTAGCCACTATAACTGCAGCTTTTACGTCCCAGTCCCGGCTTTGAAAGAATCGCGCGCGGCATCGGCACCGAGTGGATGCCAAGTTTGTCGCAGGCCTGATCGATCAACCCGGAGATAGAGTGTTCTGCAGTCGGCGGATAGGGGAAGTCAGGGGTGCTGCGTGGCTCCTGATGCGGATGATCGACCACTCTGCCGGATACGCCGACAACCTGCTCCACCTTGGTGTAATAGGGTTCGAGGTCGTCATAGCTGATGGGCCAGTCCACCACATTCGCTCCCTCGATGGGGCCAAATGTCGACAGCTGTGTGAAATCAACGGGTTTGAGACGATGAAAAAACCCGCTCATGAAATTCGACGAACCGCCCACGACATTGCCATTCCATAAATTCCATGATGTATCCTGCGCCGTTTCCCGCCGTCTCCATCCACCCTCATCCAGTTCGGTCTCAACGACATGGCTCTGCTGTTTTAGATCCGGCGTATAGGCGTTGCGGATACAGCAGGCAAGCTCATCCTTGTAGTAATCCTTTTCGGTGAACCATGGCCCCTTCTCCAGCACCACCACAGAATATCCTGCCTCAGCCAGGGCATAGGCAACTGGACCGCCACCGGCGCCGCTGCCAATTACACAGACATCAAAATCGTGGCTCATGTTGTCACTCGTTTCATAGCAGGAAATATCTCTTCTCTTTTGGCGGACGGGGAAAACCCGGTGTGTGCTGCAGCCACTTCCAGCCGACCGCCTGAGGATTGCCGCCATAGACAGGATCACTCAGCAGTGCTTCGAAGATATAGCGGATCATCTCCTGCAGCCACGCCCTGCCCTGCTGTTTGCTTTTTTCCATATGGCGCAATACCGCCTCGCGCTGTTCATGCTGCAATGCTGCAAATGTTTTTTGATACAACTCTGCGGATGTCTCATCGACCTGCGCCACGCCTGCGCGCAGAAATTGCTTGTGGACTTCATCCGTCTCATCATCGCGCAGCACGCGCTGCAGCCAGTGAACCGCCATAACCTCCCGAGCGCCGGGTGCTTCGGCCTCAGATGGAAACAGATGATCCAGCACGGCATCCAGTGTCAGCCACTGTCGGTCTGACAATCCATCGTCACCAGCTGTTTGCTGTTTCGGCGCTGCATACAGCGGCAGCGATGCTGTTGTCGCCGCTGTTGCTGCAGCGCCTGCCGAAGTAAATTTCAGAAAATAGCGTCTATCCAAACTGTCCCCCTTCTTTATTCGTCAATATGCTGCAATTTCTCATCAGGCCTGAGCTGTTACAGGATATCGTAACTTCTCAATAACCCCGTATGAATGCTGTCATTGCGAGGGAGCCTAAGCGACCGCGGCAATCTGCTTGAGATTATAAATGACATCCCTGTAATTTACCCTTCGGGCCGCTCAAGGCGCGTTCAATTTTGCTCCAGGCAAAATTAGT
>JAYELV010000234.1:0-3011 GCA_034717755.1 Pseudomonadota bacterium
TCTAATTTACCATATCTCTGAATTGAATCAGTTACTTATAATAAACCATTAAATTAATGGTTTATTATGATTGTGCAGTAAACCCGGTGCTTCAGCACCTGGCAACATCACTTTTCCACAAAGTTATCCACAGCCCGTAAAGCATCATGCGACCATTGATACCCGTTTCCTGTCAACTCCATTCATGAGCAACAGCATGATCATCAGAGTTGCTGTGGCGGCACCGCTTTTCAACCTGTTTGATTACCTGCCGCCGGACGAGACTTCGACCCGGGAAGTAGTTCCCGGCTGTCGCGTACGGATCCCTTTTGGCCGCAGCAAACGCATCGGAGTGATCTGGGAGATTCGTGACCACAGCGACGCTGCTTCACCATCCCTCTCTCTGAAAGCCATCGCAGAGGTCCTCGACACGACTCCATTGCTGGATGAGTATGAGCGTCATTTTTTAAGCTGGTGCGCCAGCTATTACCACCATCCGATTGGCGAGGTGGTGAGTGCTGCGCTGCCAACACGGTTGCGGCAGTCAAGACAGCCTTGCCCAACCCTCGAACAGGGATGGAGAGTGACTGAAAATACAATCTCCCCGGATGATTTCAGGAGTGCGCCTGTTCAACAACGCATTATCAAAAGGCTGCTTGACTGCAAACAGGGTATGCCGGACAAACAACTCAGGATTCTCGACGGGGATATCCCGCCCGCACTCAAACGATTGCAGCAAAAGGGAGTGATTGAGCGCTGTGATATGGCGCCGAAGCTTGCGCCGCCCTCGAGTGGTAAAAGAGTGATCCTCTCAGCTGAACAGCAACAGGCAGTCACTACAATTCGGGCCGTAAGCGGCTTCAGCACTCTGCTGCTGGATGGCATTACCGGATCAGGCAAGACCGAAGTCTATCTGCATGCGGCTGACGCGGCGATCTCCCGGGGCCTGCAGGTGATGGTGCTGGTTCCTGAAATTGCCCTGACGCCGCAACTGCTGCGCCGCTTTCAACGCGGAGTCGATGGTGTGGTTGCAATCTCCCACTCCGCACTCAGCGGCGGTGATAGAGAACGAACCTGGATGCAGGCGCACAAGGGCGAGGCGGATCTGTTGATAGGAACCCGCTCAGCAATCTTCACCCCCATGCCCAGGCTCGGCCTGATCATCATCGATGAAGAGCACGACATCTCCTTCAAACAGCAGGAGGGCTTTCGCTATTCGGCGCGCGACCTGGCTGTCATGAAAGCCAAACAGCGCAACATCCCGGTGGTGCTCGGCTCGGCAACACCCTCGCTCGAGACCCTGCACAACGCTCTCAAGGAGCGCTATCAGTGGCTCAAACTGCGTCAACGCGCCGGTAAAGCAAAGCCACCACAGATCGGCCTGGTCGATATCCGGGCTCAGCGTCTGCGCGCCGGCATCTGTTCCGACCTGGTCAAATCCATCCGCGAAGAGATTGACAGGGATCACCAGGTGATTGTGTTCCTCAATCGACGCGGCTATGCTCCACAACTCACCTGCCACGCCTGCGGATGGATTGCGGAGTGCAAACATTGTGATGCGCGTATGACCTGGCATCAGAAACTGCAGCGGCTGTGGTGTCACCACTGCGGCAGCCAGCATGCGAAACCGGAGAAGTGCCCCGACTGCGGCGCCACGGAAAGCCTGATCTATCAGGGCCAGGGGACAGAACGCGTGGAGGAGTATCTCAGTGAGGTATTTCCCTCCACCCCGGTTATCAGGATCGACCGTGACTCCACGAGGCGAAAAGGGTCACTTGAAAAAGCGCTGCATCAGGTCAATGAAAACGACGCCTGCATCATGGTCGGCACGCAGATGCTGGCAAAAGGACATGACTTTCCCCGCGTCACACTTGTCGGTATTCTCAATGCCGACCAGGGATTGCTGAATCCCGATTTCCGTGCGCCTGAGCGCACCGCGCAGCTGCTTGTTCAAGTCTCCGGGCGGGCGGGGCGGGCGGAAAAACCCGGCAGGGTGTTGATACAGACACGCCACCCCCACAACCCCCTGCTGAAGACACTGTTGCACAAGGGCTACGAGGCTTTTTCCCGCGATGAGCTGGAGCAACGCCAACACGCCCAACTGCCGCCCTTTGCTCACCAGGCTTTGGTCCGCGCAGAAGGAACCGACTCGAAGCAGGTTCAGGAATTTCTGCAATTCGCCATCTCCCGCTCGCCACAGTTGCTCCCCCATATTGAATTGTGGGGTCCAACGCCGGCGCTGATCGAACGTAAGGCCGGCTATTTTCGCTGGCATCTGCTGCTGCAAACAAACAACAGGCAGCTATTGCATCAACGGCTCGATGCATGGCTGGAATGGCTGCGTCAACAACCTCAGGCGCGACGCATTCGATGGAGTGTGGATGTTGATCCGGTAGAGATCCTGTAGGAGACTTGAATTGGAATCTCCTAACTTCTCAATAACGCCGTGCAGGAAAAAACCGTAGGCCGGATGAGCGGAAGCGAAATCCGGCAACCCAAAGCCGGGTGACGGCGCTGGAAGATCTATATTGGATCAAAGATCGTTGAAAGCGCCTTATCCAGCCTACGCAGCTGGATACATAATGTCTTCGTTATATCTCAATAACCCTATGCATGTGAATAAAAATGCTATCGCATTTTAATCGTGGTCAGAAGACCACTCCTACGTTTGTGGTCAACATCTATCGTGGGAGCGGTCTTCTGACCGCGAAATGCATGGGGTTATTGAGAAGCTACATATCTTCGTGTACTTGTGGTGAGTTTCTCTCCGCATTTAGAATTGCCACATGGGAACGAGGAGTACAGCGGCCTCAGCGTTTTTTTCTGGCTCCTTTCTTTTTGCTGACTTTTTTCTTTGCGACAGCTTTTTTCTTTACCGCTGTTTTTTTCTTCACAGCTGATTTTTTCGCTGCAGACCTCTTCTTTGCCACGACTTTTTTCGTTGCGACTTTTTTCTTTGGCGCGACCCTCTTTTTGGCTACAGGTTTTTTCTTTACCGCAGCCTTCTTAGTCACTACCTTCTTTGCTGCTAC
>JAYELV010000234.1:3111-9683 GCA_034717755.1 Pseudomonadota bacterium
CTACCTTCTTTGCTGCTACTTTTTTTGCCACCACCTTTTTCCTGGTGGTCACTCTCTTTTTCGTTGTTGTCTTTTTAGCCACAGACTTTTTCTTAGCCGCCACTTTTTTGGCAACTGCTTTTTTCTTTGATGTAACCTTTTTCTTTGATGTGACTTTCTTCTTTGCTGTCACTTTTTTTGCTACTGGTTTCTTTGCCACCACTCTCTTCTTCACAGTGGATTTTTTCCTCACTACTCTTTTTTTCGTGGCCTTTTTTCTAACGACCCGCTTCTTGCGAGTGCGCTTTTTAGCGGCTCTTTTTTTCTTTGCTTCACTCTCAGCCCGAAGTCTCAATATCTCAGGATCAGTCAACGGAATACGTGGTGCATCATCAACCAGCTTGCAGGCTGCCTGATAGGCTTTGGGTTCATCAGCCAGGCCATGAATCGCCTGCAGAATCCCCTCCTCCTTGTAGCGTGAAATCAGTTCGTTCTGATTCACTTCACAGACACGCAGTCTGTTTGATATTCCCTCTTCATAATCAGCTGGCCGACGGGAGATGCGTCCGCCGCACATATCGCAGACACCCTCTACCATGGGGGGATTCGTATAGATGTTGTAGTCTTCACCGCAGGCATTGCAGTGTGATTGCCCAACAAGCCGCTCCATGATGTCGTCATTCTTGACATTGATCGCTATCACCAGCTCCAGTGAGGCGCCAAGGCTTAACAGCAACTGGTGCAGCATCTCTGCATGCCCCAACTCCCGCGGGAAGTCATCGAGGATGAAGCCTTTTTTTGCCTCTTCACAAGGCTCTTTCAAAGCAGAGTAGACCAGCTCTTCCGGTATCGGAGCACAGGCAAGCAGCAATTCACCCACCAGCCTCCCCAGTTCGGTATCCTCATTCGCCATCGAGGACAAAATTCGGTGCATATTGAGAATTGGAAGTTTATACTTGCGTGAAAGCTTATCCGCCAGTACGCTTTTGCCTGACCCGGGAGGGCCTAATAATATGATTCGCATGTTGTAATTTCGCCTGTTTCCCCTTACCCAACCGGATAATATTTTTCTAGCCGCATCCAATTTCTGGATTGCGAACCACTCTCCAACCCACTAACCTAAATCTATTTTCATCGCAAGTCAAATCCGGCGAGTACTTCAATGCCAGAAATAGCTGATATCAACGCCACTGAAAAGTGGATTATCGAGACCACACTGAACGAGAGATATGGAAAAATCATCGACTATCAGCTCGCTGATGCGGATATTCGCCTGCACCTCTCTGATCGCGAAACAACCTCATGCCCCCTCATCTACTGGGAAATGGGTGATTGTCATTTCACCATCTTCAAGAGCGGTGAAAAAACTTACAGATGCCAGTTTTTTTATCGCGGCTACCAGCAATATGGCACCGGTGTATATGAATATGACGATCTCGCCGAATGCGCTGTCTCACTGCTGCAGGCACAGGCTGATCACGAAGCCAGGGAGAAGGGCGAAATCGAATAGAGTGCCTGTGCTGGCAACAGGCCTTGTCCAACAATTCTAAACAGTAGAGATACTCACCACGAAGCACACGAAAAGCGAAGAATTAACCGGTTACAAAAAAGCCTTGTGACTTCTCAATAACCCCTCGCAATGACAGTATTCATTCACATGGGTATTTTGAGAAGTTACAACACCTTCGTGCTCTTCGTGTGCTTCGTGGTAAAAGTCTTTTAAGATATCGGCACTTTACCGGTACATTGAGAATTGCCAGACCTTGACGATAGTTACTGCATTCGTAGGGTTAAAAGAGTAAAATATGGCAAATTTTTTTTCGATGTGATCTTTGGAGAGTGACAACATGAGTGCCAAGAATGCTTTTTATGCACAATCCGGTGGTGTAACCGCCGTCATTAACGCTTCCGCCTGTGGAGTCATAGAGACTGCACGCAAGCACCCGGACAAGATTGGCAAGGTTTATGCCGGACAAAATGGCATTATCGGCGCTTTGACCGAGAACCTGATCGATACCAGCCTGGAGTCAGACGAGGATATTGCCGAGCTGCGCAACACTCCATCCGGCGCATTCGGCTCCTGTCGATATAAAATGAAAAGCCTCGAAGAGAACCTCAAAGAGTATGAGCGCCTCATCGAAGTCTTCAAAGCACATGATATCGGCTATTTTTTCTACAATGGCGGCGGAGACTCTGCGGATACCTGCTTCAAAGTTTCGCAGCTCTCGGAGAAGATGGGCTACCCGGTACAGGCTATCCACGTCCCCAAAACCGTGGATAACGACCTGCCGATTACTGATAACTGTCCGGGTTTCGGTTCAGTTGCAAAATACATCGCAGTTTCAACCCTTGAAGCCAGCTACGATGTACGCTCGATGGCCAAAACATCGACCAAGATCTTCGTCATCGAGGTGATGGGACGCCATGCCGGCTGGATTGCTGCCGCCGGCGGTCTGGTTGAGGACTACGACATCCCCGTTGTGGTTCTCTTTCCTGAGGTGGAGTTTGACCAGGAGAAGTTCCTCGCCACGGTTGATGCCAAAGTCAAGAAACACGACTACTGCACCATCGTCGTCTCGGAAGGAACTCACTGGCCTGACGGCAGGTTCCTTGCAGAACAGGGCACCCGTGATGATTTTGGCCACGCGCAACTGGGCGGCGCCGCTCCGGTTGTTGCCAACATTATCAAGGACGCACTGGGTTATAAATTTCACTGGGCTGTTGCCGACTATCTGCAGCGCGCAGCACGCCACCTCTCATCAAAATCCGATGTCGAGCAAGCTTATGCGCTCGGCAAGGCCGGCGTCGAGATGGCGATTGCAGGCGATAACTCCATCATGCCAACAGTAGTACGCACCTCCAACAACCCCTACGCATGGGAGATTGGCAAGGCGCCTTTGAGCGAGGTTGCCAATGTCGAAAAGATGATGCCGATGGAGTACATCAGTGAAGATGGCTTTGGAATTACCGCTGCCTGCAAAGAGTATCTCTACCCCTTGATACAGGGAGAAGACTATCCTGATTATGATGACAATGGCATGCCCAAATATGTCACCATGAAAGGCAAGCTGGTCGATAAAAAGCTGCCTGAATTCGAGGTGTAATACTTCGCGGACGGGCTGCGTCGTCATAACTGCTGACGCGGCCTGTCGCTTCATCACTACACTCCCGGCAAATGAAAAATCACCTTATTTCCCTGCAGCGCCTGGCCCGACTGTCGAACAATGACAGCGATGAACTCGACGATGACTTTATTCAATTCCTCGTCGATGAACTCGATCAGCCGACCTCCCCCGTCGGCAGACTCGCCCCGCTGCTTCTGCAACGTCTGCAGCAACTTGATCAGCAACCCGCTGAATTGCTGCGGCGCCTCCAGTTTGCCAGCCCACTGGTCCAACAACTGCATCAACTGCAGCAACAGTGGCTAGGAAAAGCTGTGCAGGCCTTGTTGGCTGAAAATATTGCAGTAATCCCGCTGCAGGCAGCTGCATTCAATGATCGCCTCTATCCACAGGACACCCCGCGTATCGGAGCCAATCTTGATCTACTCATCAGGGAGCAGGATATTGACAGGGCCTGTCAATGCATTGATGGTTTACTGACGCCTGTCAATTTGACGACCAGCAGACGCGAAGCAGATGCCAAACCATGCAAGAATGGCTGGAAATTACCGCAGCAGATTCCCGGTAGACTCTATCTGCACCATACGATAACTCCTGCAGAGAATTTCCCGCAATTCACACAGCAGCTATTCGAGCGCAGTCTGCCCTACACCGACTCCCCGGGTGCACTGATACGCAAACTCAGCGTTGAGGATCACCTGCTCTATCTGGCAATTCAGGGAACCTGCGATCTCTCTGTCATCAATCACAGCCTGCTCGATGCACATGAAATCTGGAGCCAATTGCAACCGGATCACTACAAGCTCATCAAAACAGCCCGTCAGACGGGCGCCTCAAATGCATTGTTCATCCTGCTGGATACATGCCGTCGCAGACTCAACACCCCTGTTCCGGAAAGATGGCTGGAACGTCTGCCGCAAAGCCATTTACGCGCCTCGATCGGGACACGGTTTTTTGAAAAAGGCGCACTCTACAACAGAGAGGAGTTAAAAACCGGCCACAAAATCCGGCAACTTCTTGGTTATGCACTTGTTCCGGACAAACCGGGCAAAATCACAACAGCCGCACGCAACTATCTGATCCCTGTACAGGCCGACAGTTAGGAAATTTCAGAATACGCACCACACAGGCTATACTTCCCTCACCACGAACCCGGCTTGAAAACAGATGAATCTAGACAGAGTCCCGACAGGCAATAAAGCCCCCGATGAATTTAACGTCATCATAGAGATCCCGGCACACTCCGATCCGATCAAATATGAAGTCGACAAAGAGAGTGGCGCCATGTTCGTTGACCGCTTCATGGTCACCTCGATGCACTACCCATGCAACTACGGCTATATTCCGCACACACTCGCAGATGATGGCGATCCGGCCGATGTACTGGTTATCACTCCAATCCCTTTGATCACAGGCTCCGTGATCACAGTGCGCCCCATCGGCGTACTGCAGATGGAAGACGAGGCAGGCTCTGACGCCAAGATACTCACGGTTCCTATCGAGAAGCTCTACAGCTCCTACAGCAATAGACGCACACACCTCGACCTGCCGCCGGAACTGCTTGATCGCATCGCCCACTTTTTCCAGCACTATAAAGATCTGGAAGAGGGAAAATGGGTCAAGATTATCGGTTGGGGAGATATCGATGCAGCAAAGGCCGAGGTTGTAAGCAGCATCGAAAATTTTCAGAATGCTCCAGTAAAACCACACTTTTGATGAAAATCGCAATTCTCTCTGACAGCCATGATCACATTCCGCTGCTGCGCGCAGCGGGTTCGGATGCGATCGCGGCTGGTGCTGAAGTTATCATTCACTGCGGCGACCTGGTTGCACCAAGCACGCTCAACTGCCTCAAGGAGATGCATATCCCCGTGCATGTCATCCATGGCAATAACACCGGCGACCTGGTGACCCTGTCGCGCCTCACGGCTGAACCTGACAACCTCATCCACTACTACGGTCAGGATGCTGCTCTCACTCTCGGCGGCAAACAGTTCTTTCTGGTGCACTATCCGCACTATGCCAGGGCTATAGCATTGACGGGCGATTATGACATCGTCTGCTGCGGACACAGCCACAAGGTCTCGATAGAGACGCTCATAGATATTCATGGCGATCCTGTCCGTTACATCAACCCCGGCACCGTTGGCGGCGTTGGCACTTCTCCTGCAACCTGGGTCCTGGCGGATCTCGAGAAGATGACTTTTGAGGTACACAATGTCGACAAGGCGATTGAATTCAGGAGTGCGATAGGATAATTTGCTTCCTTCGCGGAGTTATTGGGTCACTAATTTACCGGGTATATTCATGTCACAACTGACTCATTTCAACCGGGATGGTGAAGCGCACATGGTCGATGTGGGCGCCAAGGATGAGACTCACCGCATCGCAGTAGTCGAAGGCAACATTCGCATGCAGCCCGAGACTCTGCAGATGATCCTTGCGGGAAGCCACAAGAAAGGCGATGTTCTGGGGATTGCCCGCATCGCAGGCATCATGGCTGCTAAAAAAACACCAGATCTTGTCCCCCTGTGCCATCCACTGGCAATCACCAGGGTTGACCTGGATCTTACACCGCTGGAGGATGGCATTCACTGCCGTTCACAGGTCGAAACTCGCGGCCGCACCGGTGTCGAAATGGAGGCGCTGTGCGCAGCCCAGGTTGCATTGCTGACCATCTATGACATGTGCAAGGCTGTCGATCGCGGCATGATCATCGACAGTGTCCGCCTCATGGAGAAACAGGGCGGCAAGTCGGGTCACTGGAAACGCGGCTGAAAACCGGCAGGATGAACACATTTTTCTTTCAGGCGCATTTCTTCAAAAGCGCAGCCAAACTCAAGCAACTTCCCGCTTGTGAAGATCTTGTCGAGGTCGCCTTTGCCGGTCGTTCCAACTCCGGAAAATCCAGCGCTATCAACACGCTGTGCAACCAGAAATCACTCGCCCGCACCAGCAAGACGCCGGGACGCACACAGTTGATCAATATCTTTACGCTGGATGATCAACGCAGCCTGATCGACCTGCCAGGCTATGGCTTCGCCAAAGTCGCCGCCAATATCCGCCAGCAGTGGCGCGGACTTCTATCTGACTATATCGAGCAGCGCGAATGCCTCAAAGGCGTCGTCATGATGATGGACTGCCGCCACCCGTTAAAACCTCTGGACAAGCAGATGCTGCAATGGTGTACCCATCTCGGCCTGCCTGTGCATGTACTGCTCACCAAGTCCGACAAACTCAAAAAAGGCCCTGCAAAGAACACCTTGTTGAAGTTACGCCAAATGCTGAAGGAGTATGATAATGTTTCGGTGCAACTCTTCTCCTCCCTGAAAAAGAGCGGTATCGATGAAGCGCACCAGGTACTTGGAGAGTGGTTCGGACTGGAGGATGTATAATCAATTCAGATTGCTTTGCTGTTGGTAATGGTTCAATCATCCCGTGCAAATACCGTCATTGCGAGGGAGCCTAAGG
>JAYELV010000234.1:9783-11454 GCA_034717755.1 Pseudomonadota bacterium
GATGAAGCGCACCAGGTACTTGGAGAGTGGTTCGGACTGGAGGATGTATAATCAATTCAGATTGCTTTGCTGTTGGTAATGGTTCAATCATCCCGTGCAAATACCGTCATTGCGAGGGAGCCTAAGGGCCTCCTCGCAATGACCTGATGGATGCACTGTCCCTTACCCCCAACACCTGGATATACGAAGCAAATCGCATGCAATAACAAACCACCTGGAGAATACCCTATGTATAAACTGATACTCACTTCAATCCTGCTGCTCTCCCTGCAGCCAGTGCTGGCCGAAGAGGCTGCCCCAACACCTGCGGCAGCGGACGCTTCAGAACCGACCGGCGCCTCACTGACACAGCAGCACTGCACCAGATGTCATGGCGACGAGATGTATATGCGCGACGACCGTCAGGTCAAGTCCCTGGAGTCTCTCAAACAACGTGCGCATGGCTGCAACACCATGACTGACGCCAATCTTTTCGAAGAGGATGTTGCGAAAATCATCGACCACCTGAATACCGAGTTTTATCACTTCGAACGTTGACCGATGGCTCAACGGCGCCTGACTGATCAACAACGTGCGCGCATTGCGCGCATTCAGGAACAACGCCGGCTGCGCGCCTCCGAAGAGGCTGAAAATGCGCTCTCCGCTGCTGATGACAAGGCGCATGAGGGCATTGTCGTTATTCGTCATGGCCGCAATTTGGTCGTCGCCGATGAACAGCAACAGCTGACCCCCTGCCTGTTCCGCCAGAACCTGGGACAAATTGTCTGCGGAGACCGTGTCATTTGGCATCAGACCGGTGACAACGAAGGCGTTGTCACCGTGCTTCAACCACGCACCACCCTGCTCGCAAGACCTGACTACAGCGGCCGTGAAAAAGCGCTGGCCGCCAACCTGACGCAACTGCTGATCGTTGCAGCCCCTGAACCACCACCGACCGGCTACCTGCTGGACCAATATTTTGCAGCTGCAGAAAACATCGGTCTTGAAGCCGTACTGCTGCTGAACAAGGCTGACCTGCTGACAGCCGGGCATCCGTTGCGCCACACAGCTGCCGCCTATGCAGAAATTGGCTATACAGTCATCGAGGTCAGCAGCAAGCAAATGAGCGGCATGCGTAAACTGCAGCAGCAACTTCAGCACCAGACCAGCATGCTTGTCGGTCAATCCGGCGTCGGCAAGTCGTCCCTGGTCAATGCGCTGCTGCCGGAACAGGATATTGCTGTCGGACAACTCTCTGCAACATCCGGCCTCGGCAAACACACCACCTCCTCTGCGACCCTCTATTTTCTCCCGCAAGGCGGCTCCCTGATCGATTCAGCCGGAGTACGCAGTTTCCGCCTCATGATCACAGAGCGCAGTCAGCTTGAAAAAGGGTTCCGGGAGTTTCACGACTACCTGGGACGCTGTCGCTTCAGCGACTGCAGTCATACGCACGAACCGGGCTGCGCGCTCATAGAAGCGGTCAAGGAGGGATCGATCAGCCCCTGGAGGCTGCAGCATTTTCTGCAGATGGCGAGAAAGGAGAAGTTTTAGGTTTTAAGTATTGTAACTATTCAGCACCTACGGGATCGTCACTGCTCGCGGGTATACCTTCCGGAAAATGCCGTGAATACATCCATGTAGGCTCGCTTCGGCATCCCTGCCTCCGACGTTTCCTCCAGGTACACCCGC
>JAYELV010000235.1:0-1259 GCA_034717755.1 Pseudomonadota bacterium
GTTGCAAAAACGAGGTGGCCGATAATCTGCAACTTCCCCACGATCCACAGGCGAATGATGAGTAATCTGTTGTTGAATAGTTGGCGGGTTTTTTGTAATGTCTAATAGTCTTATCAGAACAATTCGTGCATTGCGATCGATGGATGGATAATAATAAAGATACATGCAGGTATTCTCCTGTCTACTTACAAATGAGGAATGAACCATGTCAAACAGAAGAGATTTTTTAAAGGCTTCACTGGCCGTTGCTGCAGGTGTCTCTGCTGGCAGCATCAGCATTGCATCCGCTGATACCGGTTCGATGCCAAAGGGAGTGATCTACACAAAGGAAAATCCCGGCAAATGGGCCAAGAAGGTCAAGAGCCACCTGCCTGTTGTTACGGTGGATGGTGGCAAAGTGACAGTTGAAACCAAGCACGGTATGAGCGAGAAACACTTTATCGTGCGTCACACCGTTGTTGCAGCTGACGGCGAAGTACTGGGTGAGAAGACCTTCAAGCCAAGTGACGAGGATGCAAAGTCTGTGTTCGAACTGCCTGATGGTAAAACAGCTCTCTACGCCACCAGTTTTTGCAACAAGCATGATATGTGGGTTGCAACGATTCCCGCCTGAATTTTATGCGCTGGTTGAAGCGGCTTTATACCGCCCGCTTGCTGCGTCGCCATCAGATACCTGATGCTTTATGGAGAGAGGTCGCAGACAAGCTTGTCGTGATCGAGCATCTCTCTGCCTCTGAGAAGGCGCGGTTGCGTACATTCTCAACCCTGTTCCTCCATCAAAAACGCTTTAGTGGCGCCCGGGGTTTTGAAGTCTCGTCTGAAACAAACCTGATCATCGCGCTGCAGGCTGTTCTGCCAATTCTTGAATTGGGTATGGACGCCTACCTGGGATGGAGTGAAATCATCGTCTATCCCGGGGCGTTCAGGGTGATGCGCGAGCAGCAGGATGCATCCGGTATTGTGCACCTTCAGGATCAGGTTTTATCCGGCGAGTCCTGGTCGCATGGGCCGGTCATTCTTTCATGGAGCGAAATTGAAGAGGATATGCTGAGTCCTGTTGCGGGACGCAATGTCGTGATTCATGAGTTCGCACATAAACTCGATGCGCTCAATGGACGCACCAACGGCATGCCGCCGCTGCATCCTGATATGGAAATAAGTGAGTGGAGTGAAATCTTGGGCAGTGCATACAGCAGGCTTCAGCACAGCATCGAAACCAGTGGGAGAGGCAAGATAGATGCTTATGCGGCAACTGCCCC
>JAYELV010000235.1:1359-11435 GCA_034717755.1 Pseudomonadota bacterium
CGCCGCTGCATCCTGATATGGAAATAAGTGAGTGGAGTGAAATCTTGGGCAGTGCATACAGCAGGCTTCAGCACAGCATCGAAACCAGTGGGAGAGGCAAGATAGATGCTTATGCGGCAACTGCCCCGGCAGAATTTTTTGCTGTCGTCAGCGAATATTTTTTTAGTGCGCCGCAGCTGCTTCAGGATGCCTATCCCCGTGTTTATGAGCAGATGAGCCGCTACTATCGACAGCAGCCGTTGTTGCGATAAGCTGGTTGTCGATACAATAGCGAATATTTTTTTACCACGAAGAACACGCGAAGAAGAGCGCCTTGAGAGCTTTGTGGTGAAAAGGTTTTAATATTTGCTTTGCAACTTCAAACATGAGATCTGAGATGAGTCATTCCGGATTTGACCAAAGGCGCTTTGTCAACCTGGTGTTGCTGGGCATTTGCGTGGTATCCGGCTCTCTGTTTGCAGCTGAAAAGGAGCCATATGTGGTGGAGATGGTGCTGCTCGAGGAGCCGCCATTCCAGCACTTTTCCACCGCTGGAGTCGTAGAGCGTGAGACACGGCACATCACTCTCGAGGAGGTGGCGGTGTCGGCGAACAAGATCGTCGATGAAGAGGCGTGGTTCAGTGAAAATGGGCTGAGTTTGGAATCGGCGAGCATGGTTCCACCCAAAGTGGCTGCGGAGATCGATGGTCATCAATTGCTGAGGGCAATTCCTGCTGATGACTATCTCGCACTGGTGTATGCGGATGAACAGGGCGAGGGACGCTATCTCTTTTTATGGTCGATGAAGAGCAGGCGCTATGCATATGGATTTGATTTCGGCAGCTATATGCATGCTCCCGGAGGCTCGGAAGTCGACAAGCAGGTCATCACACAGTCTATCGACTGGGTGATTGTCAGTGAGTCAGTTGTCTATGTTTCACACAGTCATAAAACCTTTTCCGGCTCTTCAAGGGGCATGAATGCTTACATCACTGCGATAGATTTGAATACGCGCAGGCTGTTGTGGCGGTCAGATCCGCTGGTTTCCAACGCAGCCAATTTTATTGTTGTCGGCAATACCATTATCAGTGGATATGGTTTCAGTGCAGAGCCTGATTATCTCTACCTGCTCGACACTTCAAATGGCCGGCAGATTGAGAAGATCGCACTGCGCACAGGCCCGCAATATATCATCAGCAAGGATGACCAACTCTTTGTCAGAACCTATAACACCGATTATGTTTTCAGGGTGATGCGTCCGCAGGCGCTATCAGAGTCGCCAGAAGAGTAGGTGGGTTTTAAGTTTTAGGTTTTAGGTGGATGGGTTTTAGGTTTCCAGGTGCACAGGGCATTTACCTAAAACTTAAAACCTAAAACTTAAAACCTACCTAAAACTTTCCCGAATCTCATTGAGTCGATACCCCTCTATCTGTTACTCTTTTATCCCGTCTGATTCTTATCCTGCTAGACGGCACAGCATCCCATGACAAAATATATTTTTATTACCGGCGGCGTAGTCTCATCCCTTGGAAAAGGCATAGCAGCCGCATCGCTGGCTGCCTTGCTGGAGGCGCGCGGCCTCAAGGTCAAGATGATGAAACTCGATCCCTACATCAATGTTGATCCGGGCACCATGAGTCCTTTTCAGCATGGCGAGGTATTCGTCACCGAAGATGGCGCTGAAACAGATCTCGACCTGGGGCACTACGAGCGTTTTGTGCGTGCAAAGACCGGCAAGAACAGCAACTTTACCACCGGGCAGATCTACGAGAGTGTGATTCGCAAGGAGCGCCGTGGTGATTATCTGGGGGCGACGGTGCAGGTCATTCCCCATATTACCGACGAGATTAAGCAGGCGATTCTGCTTGGTTCACAAGATGCCGATATCTCCATGGTTGAGATTGGCGGCACCGTTGGTGACATCGAGTCGCTGCCGTTCATGGAGGCTATTCGTCAGATGGGGGTTGAACTGGGACGCCAGCGGGCGCTGTTCATGCATTTGACGCTGGTGCCCTATATCGCTGCCTCCGGAGAGATCAAGACCAAGCCGACACAGCACTCGGTCAAAGAGCTGCGCTCTATCGGTATTCAGCCGGATATCCTGCTGTGCCGCTCCGACCGCCCTGTACCTCTGGGTGAACGCAAAAAAATCGCCCTGTTTACCAATGTGCCGTTGCGCGCGGTTATCTCTGCCGTTGATGCAGATTCAATTTACCGCATTCCGTTGCTGCTGCATGCGCAGGAGCTGGATGAGATCGCGGTCGATCAGTTCGGGCTCGAATTGCCGCCGGCCGATCTTTCAGAGTGGCAGCAGGTTGTTGATGGTCTCGATCATACAACGCACGAAGTGACCATCGCCATGGTTGGCAAGTATGTGCATCTGACAGAGGCCTACAAGTCACTCTCCGAGGCGCTGATCCATGCCGGTACTAAAACGCACTGCAAAATCAATATCGAGTATGTCGATTCCGAGCAGCTCGAGAGCGATGGTACGGATATACTCGAAACCATGGATGCCATTCTGGTTCCCGGCGGCTTTGGCGAACGCGGTGTCGAAGGCAAGATAGCGGCGGCCAACTTCGCACGTGTCAACAACATCCCCTATCTCGGCATCTGTCTCGGCATGCAGGTTGCTGTGATCGAGTATGCACGCAATGTAGCGGGCATGAGCGATGCCAACAGCTCCGAATTCAATCCCAACAGCAAACATCCTGTGATTGCACTGATCACCGAGTGGACCACTTCAGAGGGAACCACCGAGAGACGCGACCATACCACGGACCTTGGCGGCAGCATGCGCCTGGGAGGGCAGGAGTGCCAGCTGCTGGAGGGGTCGCTTGCGCGGAAGGTGTATGACAAGGTCTCTGTTATCGAACGTCATCGCCACCGCTATGAATTCAACAACGACTATCGCAAGGTGCTGCAGAAGAAGGGCTTGCGCATCGGCGGTATTTCCGTTGATGGTGAGCTGGTAGAGATGGTCGAAGTACCTGAACACCCCTGGTTTCTTGCCTGCCAGTTCCATCCTGAGTTTACCTCGACGCCTAGAGACGGTCATCCGCTGTTTACCGGTTTTGTCAATGCGGCGATTGAACATATGGAGAAATCAACATGAATCTGTGCGGTTTTGAGATCGGTCTGGAGCACCCCTTTTTCCTGATTGCAGGAACCTGCGTCATCGAAAGTGAAGGCATGACGATGGATGTCGCCGGAGAGTTGCAGGAGATCACGACTAAACTGGGCATTCCCTTTATCTACAAATCCTCATTCGACAAGGCGAATCGCTCTTCTCACTCCAGTGAGCGCGGCCCGGGCCTCGAAGCGGGATTGCAAATTCTGCAAAAGGTCAGACAGCAGATCAAAGTACCGGTGCTGACCGATGTGCATGAAGATACTCCTATGGGTGAGGTGGCCGATGTGGTGGATGTGCTGCAGACCCCTGCATTCCTGTGCCGTCAGACCAACTTTATCCAGAAGGTGGCGAGTCAGGGTATCGCAGTCAATATCAAGAAGGGACAGTTTCTGGCGCCCTGGGATATGAAGCACGTGGTCAACAAGGCGCTGGCCACCGGCAATGAGCAGATCATGGTGTGTGAACGCGGCGTTTCGTTTGGATACAACACCCTGGTTTCCGATATGCGGGGCCTTGCCGTGATGCGTGAAACCGGCTGCCCCGTGGTGTTTGACGCCACCCACTCCGTGCAGCAGCCTGGCGGGCAGGGGAGTAGTTCAGGCGGTGAACGGCAGCATGTACCTGTGCTGGCGCGTGCCGCAGTGGCGGCAGGCATCTCCGGCCTCTTCATGGAGACCCACCCCGATCCCGAAAATGCGCTCAGCGACGGCCCCAATTCGTGGCGGCTGGATCAGATGGCTGAACTGCTGGAGACCTTGAAGACGATTGACTCGGCAGTGAAATCAGCCGGATTTATCGAAGATAGTTTGGGGGGATAAGGCGTCTTGTTGCTGTATCCACCATGCGGCGCAATGCGTATCACTTATTGCGCCCCACATTGCTTTATAGGCTATATAAGTTTAATACAATCAGATAAATAGGAAATAAACATGTCAGAAATTCTAGATATACGCGCTCGCGAAATTCTCGATTCACGCGGCAATCCGACCGTCGAGGCGGATGTCATTACCGCCGATGGCGCCATCGGCCGTGCAATAGCGCCGTCAGGCGCATCCACCGGTTCGCGTGAAGCGCTGGAGTTGCGTGATGGCGACAACAACCGTTACCAGGGCAAAGGTGTTCTCACAGCGGTCAACAACATCAATACCACCATTCTCGATGCTGTCAAAGGGATGGATGTGATGGATCAGGAGACGCTGGACCAGCGCATGATCGATCTCGATGGTACTGACAACAAGGCAAACCTCGGCGCAAACGCTATCCTCGCCGTCTCGCTTGCAGCGGCGCATGCATCGGCGCAGGAGCAGCAGCTGCCGCTCTATCGTTCACTCTCCGGCGGCCCCTATAGGATGCCTGTGCCGATGATGAACATCATCAACGGCGGCGAGCATGCTGACAATAGCGTCGATTTTCAGGAATTCATGATTCTGCCGGTCGGCGCGCCATCGATCCACGAGGCAGTGCGCTACGGCGCCGAAATTTTTCATGCGCTGAAATCCGTGCTCTCCGGCAAGGGTATGAACACCGGCGTTGGCGACGAGGGAGGCTTTGCGCCGGACCTGCCATCCAATGTTGCAGCCATCGAGGTCATTCTCGAGGCGATCGACAAGGCGGGTTTCAAGGCGGGAGAGGATATCTACCTTGGGCTCGACGTCGCCGCCTCAGAATTCTACAGCGATGGCAAATATCAGCTTAAATCAGAGGGCAGGGAGTTTGACTCGGCCGGTTTTAGCGATTTTCTGGCGAGCTGGGTTGATCAATACCCGATCCTGTCGATCGAGGATGGACTCGACGAGAGTGACTGGGATGGCTGGAAACTGCACACCGGGCAACTTGGAGAACGTATTCAGCTGGTCGGCGATGATCTCTTCGTCACCAACCCGAAAATTCTGCAGGAGGGTATCGACAAAGGAATTACCAACTCCATCCTGATCAAGTTCAACCAGATCGGAACCCTCACAGAGACCCTGGCTGCGATCAAAATGGCGCATGACGCCGGTTATACCACGGTTGTTTCGCACCGTTCCGGTGAGACGGAAGACACCACCATTGCCGACCTGGTTGTTGCCTGCAACGCAGGGCAGATCAAGACCGGTTCACTGTCGCGTTCAGACCGTGTGGCCAAATACAACCAGCTAATGCGCATCGAAGAGCAGCTCGGCAGCGACGCCACCTACGCAGGTCGATCGGCATTTCGCTGGCTGGACTAGCAGCCCATGTTCAGTAAGTTACTGATTCCATCTCTGATCGTTGTGTTTGTGGTTCTGCAATACAAACTCTGGGTTGGTGAAGGGAGCCTGGCTGAAGTCGCCACGCTGGAACGTGACATTGCTGCACAAAAAGAGACCATCGAAGAGATGAAGAAACACAACATGGCGATGCAGGCCGAGATCGACAGCTTCAAAAATGACCAGCAGGCGGTTGAGGCGCGTGCGCGTTCTGATCTGGGAATGATCCGTGAAGGTGAGATCTATTTCCAAATACCTGACAAGGAGAAAATACCATGACTCTGTGGTGCGTGGTGCCGGCAGCCGGGGAGGGCAGGCGCATGAAGAGCAGCACTCCCAAGCAGTATCTGCCGTTATCCGGCAGCAGTGTGATCGAAACTACGCTGACGACGCTGTTAAAAGTTCAGGATCTGCAGGGCATCGTTGTGGTGTTGGATCCGGATGATCCCTATTGGGAGAAGACGCGCTACCATAACCATCCGCTGATTCATCGCGCGCCCGGGGGATCAGAGCGCGCCACCTCCGTGCTCAGCGGACTGGAGTCTCTCCTCGACATGGCCACCGGGGATGACTGGGTGATGGTGCATGATGCGGCGCGTCCCTGCGTGCGCATCGAGGATATCATCCGCTTGCAGTGGGCCTGCGAACAAAATCCGCATGGCGCCATACTCGGCATGCAGGTCAGGGATACCATGAAAGTTGCTGATCAGCGCCAGTCTATTCAATCTACGGCGCCCCGCGAAGATCTATGGCATGCATTCACACCGCAGATGTTCCCCCTTGGTCTGCTCAAAAGTGCGCTTGAAGCAGCCCTGGAGAAGGGAGAGAGCATCACCGACGAGGCCAGCGCCATGGAGATGGCCGGTTTTCATCCGCAGCTGGTGCAGGGAGAATCTGACAATCTGAAGATCACCAATCCCTCGGATCTTGCGCTGGCGGATTTCTATCTGACACGAAGAGGCGAGAGAGAGTGCGAATAGGGCATGGTTTCGATGCGCATCGCTTTGCTGCCGGCCGCCCGCTGATCCTTGGCGGCATCTCCATTCCGCATGAGCAGGGGCTGGAAGCCCACTCGGACGGTGATGTGCTCATCCATGCGCTGTGCGATGCGCTTTTAGGTGCAGCGGCACTCGGCGATATCGGCGCACACTTTCCCGACAGTAGTGACGCCTATGCCGGCATCGACAGCCGCATCCTGCTGCGTTCAGTCATTGGTCTGCTCGAAGAGAAGGGGTGGCAAATCGGCAATGTCGATATGACGCTGATTGCTCAGGTTCCAAAGCTGGCCCCCTACATCCCGAAGATGCGTGAAATCCTCGCGCAGGATATGAAAACCGATGCCTCCGCTGTCAGCGTCAAGGCGACAACCACGGAAAAAATGGGCTGCATCGGCCGCAAGGAGGGGATCGCAGCCCATGGTGTCGCGCTGCTTGTTTCGATCTCATGAAATCATCATCGCTCCTACAAATCGATACGGCGCCAGACGAAGGAGCGTTCTTCCAGCCTACGGTTGCATGAGTTTACTGAGAAGTCATGTAACTTCTCAATAACCCCGTATGAATGCTGTCATTGCGAGGGAGCCTAAGCGACCGCGGCAATCTGCTTGAGATTACCGCGCTCCGCTCGCAATGACAATATGACTTAACAGTATCGTAGGCCGGATAAGGCGCTTTCACCGATCTTTGATTCAATACGGATCTTCCAGCGCCGTCATCCGGCTTTGGGTTGCCGGATTTCGCTTCCGCTCATCCGGCCTACAGGTTTTTCCTGCACGGAGTTATTGAGAAGTTACGAAGTCATCCTGCCTCAACCTGATTATCGTCATATTCTGCCACCACCTGCAGAAAGTCCTCGCCGTAGGCTTCGAGTTTCTTTTGTCCCACGCCTGAGATCCTTGCCATCTGCACCAAGGTTTGTGGACGATGCTCCATCATCTCCATGAGGGTGGCGTCGTGGAAGATCACATAAGGGGGCACCTCCTGCTCCCTGGCCAGTTCGGTGCGCCTGCTGCGCAGCGCTTCCCACAGCTCTGCATGTACACCGTTATATGAGGGTTTGCGTTTTTTTGCTGCTTTGCGCTCTGGCTTTTGCTCCTTGCGCAGTTGCAGAGTGAGCTCACCCTTGAGCACCGGACGGCAGGCATCGGCGAGCCGCAATCCTCCATGTCCTTCCGCATCGACGTCCAGCAGCCCGCGGGCGATCAACTGTCGGTAGAGTCCCTTCCACTGGGTGGCATTGAGTTCATCACCGATGCCATAAGTACTGATCTGATCATGACCAAAGCGCTGCATGCGCTCGTTGGATTTGCCCAGCAGCACATCGACCAGGTAGCTGACACCGAAGCGCTGACCGGTGCGGTGCACACAGGAGAGCGCCTTTTGCGCCGACACAGTGGCGTCCCAGGTCTCGGGTGGATTAAGGCAGGTATCGCAGTTGCCGCAGGGTTTATGCAGCTGGTCGCCGAAATAGGCCAGCAGCGCCTGGCGGCGGCAGCTGGTGAGTTCGCAGTAACCCAGCATGCGCTCCAGCTTTTGCGCTTCGATGCGCTTGTGCGCCTCATCGGCATCGGAGCTGGCCAGGAACGAGCGCAGGGTGACGATGTCTTGCAATCCGTAGAACAGCAGCGCCTCTGCGGGCTGGCCGTCGCGCCCGGCGCGGCCGGTCTCCTGGTAGTAGGCCTCCAGGCTCTTGGGCAGATTCAGATGCACGACGAAGCGCACATCCGGCTTGTCGATGCCCATGCCGAAAGCAATGGTGGCGACGATCACCACCGCATCCTCGCGCAGGAAACGCTCCTGGTTGGCGGCGCGCTGCTCTTTGGAGAGTCCGGCGTGGTAGGGCAGGGCGGTGATCTCCTGTTCAGCCAGCCATGCTGCAGTATCGTCCACCTTACGCCGCGAAAGACAGTAGACAATTCCCGCCTGATCTGGATAATCGAGCTTGATGAAGCGCAGCAACTGCTGGCGGGCGTTGCTGCTGTTGGCCGCCACCCGGTAGCGGATGTTGGGGCGGTCGAAACCGTTGATAAATTGCCTGGCCTGACCGAGTCCCAGGCGTTCGATGATCTCCCTGCGGGTGGGTGCGTCTGCGGTGGCGGTGAGAGCAACCCTGGGTATCGAAGGGAACTGCTGGTGCAGCGCCGACAGCTGGATGTACTCCGGGCGGAAGTCGTGACCCCACTGCGAGACGCAGTGCGCCTCGTCGATAGCAAACAGGGCGATGTTGACATTCAATAACAGTTTTTGAAAACCCGGAGTCATCAAGCGCTCCGGCGCTACGTAAAGCAGATCCAGTTCGCCGTGAAGCAACTCTCTCTTGATCTGTTGAGCCTGGTCCGCATCGACCATGGAATTCAGTGCCGCCGCCCTGACGTCCACCTGGCGCAGCGCAGAGACCTGGTCCTGCATCAGCGCGATCAGGGGGGAGATCACGATGGCCACGCCGGGGCGCACCAGCGCGGGGATCTGGTAGCAGAGCGACTTGCCGCCGCCGGTCGGCATCAATACCAGCGCATCCCCGCCCTCGATCAGTGTCGATATCACCTCCTCCTGGGAGGTGCGAAAGCTATCGTAGCCAAATGTCTTGCGAAGTATTTCAACTGCTTGATCGGGTCTCTCATTCATCTGCGGATTATCGCATACCGGACGATCAAATATTGTTTGGCTATTTGGCCGGCAATTCTAAATGCAGAGAGAGACTCACCACGAAGGACACGAAGAGCACGAAGGTGTTTTTTGAAGCCAGTTGATTCTTCGTGTGCTTCGTGTGCTTCGTGGTAAAAAGTCTTTTAAGATATCGGCGCTCTATGGGTAAATTGAGAATTGCTAATGTTTGGCTGTCTGAATTGCTTGCAGCTATCTTTCACAGTAGACTCATCAATGATCTGAACAGAGTGACAGTATAAAATCGACACCCAGGGAGTTTTTTTTCTATGCAACAGACATCTTTTCTTTATTACTATTCCGTCTGGATCAACGGCCTGCTTTTTCTGGCTGTGTTGCTGGCGGCGCTTGGAGTCGGGTTTCTGATTGGCAGATATAATCATAAATCCCCAAAAATAAGTGCTAAACGCGGCAGAAGCGATGCTGTACTCACCGGTATGTTTGCCCTGCTGGGACTGATACTGGCATTTACCTACGCTTTTGCATTGAGCCGTGCCGATGCCAGGAAACAGGCAGTGATGGAGGAGACCAATGCTATCGATACAGCTTTCTTGCGTGCTGACCTGGCTCCTG
Organism: Pseudomonadota bacterium; assembly: GCA_034717755.1. Lineage (GTDB taxonomy): Bacteria > Pseudomonadota > Gammaproteobacteria > Chromatiales > Chromatiaceae > Sva-25. The sequence continues at coordinate 10,935 of JAYELV010000235.1, forward strand.
AGCCCGTCCGGCAGGAACTAAAAGTACTGCTGCTTGAGTACGCCAGAACACGAGTCATAAGCGATTCTGATTTAAAGAACCGGGGGGCTATACGTAAAAAAATAAAACTCTCTATGGGGGTTCAGGGCAAACTGTGGCCTGCCGCACTGCAGAGCATTGCCGCCGGTTCGTCAGCAGGACCAACGGAGATCTCTATATTACACTCTATCAACAATGTTCTTGATGCCCATACGTTGCGTGTCGTCAATGGCTTCGACCAGCTGCCGACAGCTGTTTTGCTGTTGATGTTGATTATCGCTTCAGGCGCACTTGGTGTTGCCGGATACAACTCCGGACTTGCAGGCAATCAGGATCGATGGGGTCTGAGGGTATTGGCTCTGTTGCTGGCTGTCGTTATGGTGATGATCATTGATTTTGACCGGGCGCATAACGGTTTCGTTCGCATTAATCAGCAGCCCCTGATCGATGCCATCAACAGCATGGAGTCACAACTCAAGCCAA
>JAYELV010000236.1:0-2872 GCA_034717755.1 Pseudomonadota bacterium
ATGCAGTCTTGAGGTTCCTGTGGATATTCTTTAACTCGACAAAGAGTAGAGGCAGGCCATTGACAAAACCCACGATGTCCGCCCGTTTGCGGTAGAGGTCGCCATGCACCCACAGCTCGCGCACGCAGAGGAAGTGGTTGTTGGCAGGCTCGGCGTAGTCAAACACACGCAGCCGCTCTCGCACACGCTCGCCCTTGTTGTTGCGGAAGGTGACCTGCACGCCATCGCGGACCAGATTGTGCTTCTCGCGGTTTGTGGCGGCGATGGTCTGCGAAGTGACAGTGGCTGTGATCTGGTGCACTGCGTCGTCGTAGGCTTCATCGGGCAGGTCCGGGTTCAGTTCGACAAGTTTCTCACGAAGCGTGCGCGTTAGCACCACTTCGCGGTCGGATGCACGACCCAGCAGGCTGTCGGGTCCGAAGTCTTCGTTGTTGTAGGCATATACCGACTCCCAGCCGAGCTGCTGCTCCAGGTACTCGGCTGTGGTCTGCTGGACTAGGGTGTCTTCGGTGTACTCACTGCTCATTATGCTGGCACCTCACGGCCTGAAAACTCATCCAACCACGCTTTGAGTCCTTTCAGGTCTTCTTCCAGCTCATCTGGTTCAGGGAGTTCTACGGGGGCCTCTTCCGGCTGAGCATGCTCGTACCGCGAATATTTCGTCATCATTGCATCAATATACTCACAGTCATTTGAAGTAATTTTCGCAACCTTATGAAGTTTTCCCATGGTATTAATCGGCCTGCGGAACCGATGTACTACATCAGCCAGTAAATCATTCTCGATCAGCCGCTCGATAGTAATTCTAATGTCGATGCACAAAGCATTTGCATGCACATTGTATTCAGACCCCCCAGTTTCTTCGTAGATCTTCCTTGCCTGTGCAAGTCGTTCATTCAACAGTGTGTTCAACGCTTTCTTCGGCTTTTGGGCCGGAAGCGGCGGATCACCTGGCTCGCCAGCACCCCATGATTGCCGTTGCAGGGAAACAACCCGATTATCAACCCCTTGTTTCTCGCTTGCGTTCCCAAGCGCCGACAAAAGAGAAAGCCTGTGGGTGAAGACGATTACTTGACGGGATTGCGCCAGCCTCACAAGCCGTTCAGCAACCCGTTCCTCATAATCTTGATCAAGAGAAGAGATGGGATCATCAAATATGAAAGGCACATTATAGTCTTCCGCAGCCACATCTGCCAAAAACGCTGCAATCGATACAATTCGAAACTCTCCGTCACTCAAGACGTCCCGGGTGTGTGTCGCCATGTTCGCATCACGCAGCATCAGTTTGTGCAACACTTGTCCCTTGGCGGCCTTTACCTTCTCTATCTCCACTCTAAGTCTCGTTGCGCCGAGTAAGTTGAGCTCATCTACAAAACGCTTCTTGAACGCCACCGTCACGAGTTCCTCGGACAGACTTGAAGCCTTGTCCGTAAGCGCCTTCGTGTTTGTAAGCCGCCTAGTTTTCTTAAGGAGAGCGATACTCTTTTGCCGTTCCATTTCACACTCTATGGACGCTCTTTGCTCAGATAGCCACTTCCTTGTTTCTAGTTCACGCCTCTGCTTCAAGGGCGCTGTTCGATCGCTGGTCTGCGCGTCTCGCTCATAGGCTGATGCCTGCTCCTCCAATGTTTTCTCCAGAGACACCAAGCCGTCAAGTGCCTCATCATTTGGCTGTGCCGACAATTTCGCCAAGTCATCTTCAGCGCCGAATTGTTCTCGACGCGCTCTCAACATCAAACAATAGGTGCTGACACCTTTGCGAAGTGCTTCCTCTGTTACACCTGCCAGGTCGAGCATCGAATCGAGCTGTTCACCATCAGGCAAGTCCGTCTGTTCTTCGGAGATTCTTCTAACCTTCTGCTCAGCCTCCAAGGCCTCCCGCTCAAGGCTTCCCTTGACGAAACTCTCAAATGACCGCAACCGTTCTTTGGCATCCTCTGCGAGGGGTTGCTGACAGAGTACGCAGCGAGCTTCTGCATCGGTATTTGGAAAGCGATTCGCCAGGTAGGCCACTTCTTCGGAAAATCGTCGCGCTTGCTCCCAAAGCAGGCGCCAACTCTCCGATGCAACTCCATCCAATGGCGCATTAGCGAATATTCGATCCGAGTCCTCGGTAGCAGCACGCCTTTTGGCTGCAGCTTCCTCTTTTGCCTTCAAGAGCTCCTCGAATGCCGCATCGGATAACTGTGTCTTAGTCTCTGTCAAACGCTTGATGAGTCGCGCCAGATGCTCTTTGGCTTTACGCAGGCTTTTTGCTTTCGATTGCGGATCGGCTTCGGAGAGGCGTTGATTCAGTGTATTCAACGCTTCGGTGTCATCATCCGTCCATGTACAGTGGGAGGCCACATCCTCGGCTGAAGTGTTATTGTCAATCTTCCCGAACCAGGACGATGCATCGGTGCCTACATACTCGTTCGGCAACTTTGGGAGTGCCGAAACATTCGACTCGATTTCGTTCCTAAGCGCCTGATCAACTTGGCCACAGACATCCACTAGCTGTCGAAATAGGCCCAGCAAGGGTGGCTCATAACTCACCTCATGTTCTTTGTCCATATAGACATAGGCACAATCCGTGTCGTAGATAGCCACATCTTCAAGGTCGCCTATTACGCCTTTGGTTGGAACCCATTCCAACTCATGGTCTTGGCCATCACGCGTATAGTCAATTTTGCATCCTTGATATTGTGATGGTGCTGCAAACACATTTCCAAGGAGGCTGCCTGGCGCTCTCGCACCACAGACATGTTTCAAAAGCCGCATATAGCCGGATTTACCTGCACCAGTGACTCCATAGATGATGGAAAGCGATTGAGGGCCGAATTCCAATGCTTTTCGCGGAGCCAGTGCGTTGATACCGACAACGTCTTTAATC
>JAYELV010000237.1:0-2862 GCA_034717755.1 Pseudomonadota bacterium
GAGGAAGTTGACCGGAGTATCGATTACACGAGTTCGACTGAGGGCAAATCATGGCAGCGGCAGACCGACGGGCTTGATACGGACAGCGATGGTGACTGGACCCGGGCGCGTCCAACGTTCGGGGTGGTTGGATGAATGCTATTCCGGCGGATCGGGTTGGTGAGGTTTGTTGCAATGGCGTGAACGATCCCTGCAAGTATGACATCCGGCTGGTGGATTATGGTATCACGCGAAATGTTTATGCACCACACTTGCTTGCGTCAGAAGCACAGAGACAAGCGGCAGGCAGGATGGGGAGGAAATGTTCGCCGCGGGCATGTGCCAGCAGATTTGCATTTTTGGCGAACGCGATCCGGAAAGCGTTTCGACGCAGCTTAAAACTGCCGGCTGGAATCGGACAAGGAGGCAATGGATGATGAAATGGAACGTGTGTATGATTATGACGATCCTGCTGCTTGGGATTTACGCGGCGGCAGATATGAGAGATGTGCCCTTCACGGGCGGGGCTGGAATGTATATGTGCGCGGGCGGGGGGGCGGCGGCATGACCCGGCTGCTGCTGGTGGCTGCGGCTCTCGCGATACTCGTACTTGCAGGCACGACTGCGGTAGCCATGCCGCCTGTGCCGTATTTCAGCCAGTGCGACCCGCGATGGCAGAGCGATCGATTGGGCGGCGATGGTCCGACGATTCGTAGCATGGGCTGCGCGCTCACATCTGCCTCTATGGTGGTGGCATACTACGGCGCGGACACTGATCCGGAGAGGCTGAATGATACGATTCTGCCCGTCATCGGGGACGGCGACGAGGATAATACTATTGGGGTTCATCGACCGGGTACCGGGGAGTTTTTTATGGGGGCTGGGGTGCATGATGTTTCGGCTTCGAAGACGATCTATGTGGATGACGATTTTGGTGATGATCCTCCCGGGCATAGATGGGATACGATCCAGGAAGGGGTAAACAATGCGGCTGATGGTGATACTGTGGTTGTGTATGCCGGGGAGTATGTTGAGAATGTGGATGTGAATAAGTCTATAACGCTTCAGGGTGAGGGCGCTGATGTGGTGATGGTGGCGGCGAAAGATTCATGGAATGTGTTTGTTGTAACCGCGAGTTGGGTAAAAATCAGTGGGTTTACAGTGACGGGCGCAACCCAGGGGGATGGAATTCAGCTCAATGATGCGAATCATTGCAACATTTCTGATAACAACGTAGTGCACAACTACCGCGGTATCTATATAGAGTCCTCGAGCAACAATACGCTGGCGAGCAACACGATACGTGGAAACACATTCAATTTCTGTGTTATGGGCTATGACCTTTCCCACTACATTCAGAACATAGACACGAGCAACACGGTAGATGGAAAACCAATCTATTACTGGGTCAATCAGCAGAATAAACAACTTCCATGCGATGCTGGCTATGTGGGAATCGTGAACTGCACAAACATAACGGTTAGGGGCCTGACACTAACGAAAAATCACGAGGGAGTGTTGTTTGCATACACCGAGAATTCGAGGATAGAGAATGTCACCACATCGAACAACAGCGACGGCATCTTCCTATGGGATTCGAACAACAACACACTGCATAACAACACAGCATCAGACAACATGTACGGTATCTGTATGGTGGAATCAAACGGCAACACGCTCACGAGCAACACCGCGAATTCGAACAACATTCATGGCATCTTATTGGCGTGTTCGAGTAACAACATGCTGCAGCGCAATACAGCAAATTCGAACAACTACCGCGGCATCCACCTGCAAGATTCGAGCAACAATATGCTGAGGGGCAACGCCGCAAACTCGAACAATCGGTACGGCATTTACCTGTTGTTGTTTTCGAGCAACAACACGCTCACAGGAAACGGCGCTTCGAACAACGACTGGTGCGGCATCTACATAGACTATTCGAGCAACAACACGTTCTCAGGAAACAACGTTTCGAACAACGACATGGACGGCATCTACCTATACTATTCGAGTGACAATACCCTCTACCATAATAACCTCGTCAACAACACCGACCACAACGCCTACGACACCGGCACCAACACATGGGACTCCGGCTCCGCTGGCAACTACTACTCCGACTACACCGGCACCAACACAGACGGCATCGGCAATGACCCACACCAGATCCCCGGCGGCGAAAGCGAAGACAGATACCCGCTCATGCATCCGTGGGCTGCCACCACGCCGCAGAACGGCGACCTTGACAGTGACAACCAGATCACTCCCGCAGACGCCGCAATCGCGCTCCGGATTGCAGCCGGCGGTTCTGCCTTGTGCGACCTGGCAACGCTCACCGCCGCGGACGTGAGCGGCGATGGGGAGGTTACTTCGCTTGATGCACTGATGCTTCTGCAGGCGGCGGCTGGCGTGATAGAATTATGACAAACCCAACACCCCACCAGTAACATTGTCCGGCTGCTGCTCCTACGGATGGTTTTGGTTGCAGTTGCAGTTGTGTACCCGGGCGCGGGCACTCCGATTAAGGATGCGATCGATGATGCAGAACCCCGCAGTGGCTCACCTGAAAGGCACGTGAAAAATTCATAAGCCATCAACAATAAATGATACAATCATGTTTGAAAGCATCGGGAGCATGTTTGACCAATATTCATTTGGTGTTTCACCAGATGACATGATCGTTTTCTTTCTAATCATCTTTCTCACCCTGACTTTGCGAAAACTCAGCATCTATATCTTCGAGAAGAGGCTGTCAGAGCTTGCCAAAAAGACGGAGACCGAGATTGATGACCTGCTCGTAGTTGCGTTCAAATCGCCTCTCAGCTACATGATCCTGGTCTGTGGAATCTATGCTGCCGTCGCTTCGCTGCATCTTCCGGA
>JAYELV010000238.1:0-2852 GCA_034717755.1 Pseudomonadota bacterium
AGCCTGCACCAGCACACCCGGAGGCGGAGCAGCCTTCTCTGCCTGTTTTTCACCACAGGAGGAGAGCAACAGTATGCTGGTTGCCAGCAGGGCCGCTTGGGTAGAACGTTTCACAGGGTGAGTGAAATATCCTATTGTTGAGCCTAGAATCATTGGTGTTTTCATGGGGAATTTTCCTTGGGAATCCGCTTACAGCCCGTTTTGCAGGCTCACTTCAATAAACTGGTCCAGCGCGCCATCCAGCACCGCCTGGGTATTGCTGGTCTCGACATTGGTGCGCAGATCCTTGATGCGCGACTGGTCCAGCACATAGGAGCGTATCTGGCTGCCCCAGCCGATGTCGGACTTGGTCTCCTCCAGCGCCTGCGAGCTTTCGCTGCGTTTTTGCATCTCCAGCTCATACAGCTTGGCCTTCAACTGCTTCATCGCCTGGTCCTTGTTCTTGTGCTGTGAACGGCCACTTTGGCACTGCACCACCACACCGGTCGGGTTGTGCGTAATGCGCACCGCGGATTCCGTCTTGTTGACATGCTGCCCGCCGGCGCCGGATGCCCGGTAGACGTCGATGCGCAAATCTGCAGGATTGATCTCGATCTCGATAGTGTCATCGATCTCCGGAGAGACGAACACCGCAGAAAAGGAGGTGTGGCGGCGATTGCCCGAATCAAATGGAGACTTGCGCACCAGGCGATGCACGCCGATCTCGGTGCGCAGCCAGCCGAAAGCGTAATCGCCCTGGATATGCACCGTGGCTGACTTTATGCCTGCAACATCACCGGCGCTGACTTCCATCAGTTCGCTCTTGAAACCATGTGAATCACTCCAGCGCAGGTACATACGCAGCAGCATTTCGGCCCAGTCCTGGGCTTCGGTACCGCCGGAACCTGCCTGAATATCAAGATAGGCGTTATTGGCATCGAGTTCGCCGGAGAACATGCGCTGAAACTCGAGTTGCTGCACCTTTTTTTCGCAGGCATCGACATCATCGGCGATGGAGTCAACAGTTTCAACATCGCCCTCCTCCACCGCCATCTCGATCAGTTCACCGGCATCAGCCAGAACCTCGGCGATCTGGTCGATGCCGCCGACGATCGCCTCCAGCCTGGAGCGTTCCTGACCTAACGCCTGGGCGCGTTCGGGTTCATTCCATACATCCGGCTGTTCCAGCTCTCGCTGCACCTCGTCCAACTGCTCTTTTTTGCCGGCATAGTCAAAGATACCCCCTCAGGGACTGCATACGTCCCCTGAGGTCGGCGATTTTATTCGTAATGGGATTAATATCTTGCATTTTTCCTCGTAATTTCAGTAAGTTACTATTGAAATCAACCGCTTGTATCACTTAATTATAGACGGAATTGATACCGTTTTTGCCTGAAATAGACTAAAATGACGCTCGTAGTGATACAGAATTGATACAGAAATGATACCAAAAAGCCGATATCAGATTGAGACTGATACCGGCTCAACACAATCATGCTGAACGGGAGCAAGATCATGCACAACGAAAATTATACCAGACCAGAGGCTTCCTAATGGCCTCCATCACCAAGCGTGGCAAAAAGTACCGCGCACTCGTTCGAAAGAAAGGCATCATCCGATGCCAGACATTCCAAACCAAGTCAGCCGCCAAGACATGGGCAACCCGCATCGAAGCCCAACTTGAACATGTAGCCGCCGGATCAAGACTGCCGGTTAAAGGTTGGACAGTGGGCGACCTGATTGACAGATACATCGCCGATATCAAACCGGTGAAACAGTGGAGTCCCGGGAAAGACTCGGTTCTCAACAAGATCAAACAACACATCGGAGATAATCCAAGTTCTTCGTTCTCTTTTGAGACAGTGATGACCTTCGCCCGTGACAGGCGGCGTGAAGGAGTTGGAGACGCCACCATTGCAGGAGACCTGAGCTATCTCTCTTCTGTCATGAAATATGCGCGCAATACCTTGCGCCTTGATGTCTCTGTGGATGCCGTAAAGGAGGCGCGTGGCGCCCTCGTCGACAATGGCATGATTACACCGTCCATTGAGAGAGCCAGGAGGCCGACAGAGAATGAGCTTGAACTGCTGAACGCATATTACGCGAAGAGTTGGAGCAAAATACCTATGAATGACATCATCGACTTCGCCATTGCCAGTGGAATGAGACGCGGGGAGATCTGCAGGATTGAGTGGGCGGACCTGGATAAGGAGAAGCGCACTGTCATGATCAGGGATCGCAAACATCCACAGAAAAAGCTTGGCAATCACCAGACCGTACCTTTATTAAATGATGCATTTGATATTGTCATGCGCCAACCAAAAGGAGACGACCCGCGTATTTTCCCCTATCTGAAGCAATCAATCAGCGCCGCATTTATGCGTGGGTGCATCGGATCGAGAATCGTGGATCTCCACTTCCATGATCTACGCCACCACGCATTGAGCATCCTGTTTGAACAAGGTTACGCGATCCAGGAAGTTGCCATCGTCAGTGGGCATAGCAGCTGGGACATGCTAAAACGCTACACCCATATCAAGCCAGAGAGTCTGCACCGATCAGTTACGCGATAGGTATAAATCTCGCTGCAACAACGGATGACGAGCAATGTCAGCAGCCAGTTCACCCAAACGGATCACCTTCTCCAGGGTCTCCCTTGTGCAGCGGTGCGTACTTGCCGAGTGTGAGCCCTCTTTTCAATATTGGCACATCGCCTCCAAGTCAGTGAGCATCAATCATTGTTTTTACGGTGTTTTCTGCTTGTTCACTATTCAGACCCGCCAATATCAAGTAGTCAGTTGCCTGCTTGATATTCTTTTCCCTAATGGCCTGATCAAAGGGGTCAAACAGCTGTGATTCATACAGTTTCTCAT
>JAYELV010000239.1:0-2851 GCA_034717755.1 Pseudomonadota bacterium
AGCGTTCTCTTTTGATGCGGCGCTCATGACGATTTTACCACTTCCCTGTCCTGATTGACTTTGCGGTGAGTAGAGATCGGCGCCACTGGCAGGGCATTCCCCTTCGACTGCAATGTGATACATACGGCGTTTGAGTTTTCCCAGATAGTGCATGCGCGCGACAATTTCCTGACCCGTATAACAGCCTTTCGTGAAGCTGACGCCATTCACCAGGTGCATATTGAGCATTTGCGGCACAAAGGCCTCGACTGTTGCCTCAAAAACCGTTGGCAGTCCTGCACGGATATCCTGCAATTGCCACAGCTCTTTGGTGGCAGGGATTGTGGTCTTAGTCAGGAGTTGCCAGCGCTGAGCGATTGCCCCGGCAGAACCGATGAGCAGGAAACGTTGCGCCTCGGCAGCGATGCGCACGATGGTGACGCCATCCGCTGCGGCAACACAATCATCAGCCTGTGCCGGCATGTCACCGGCGGGCAGCGATATGGTGCAGTCGCCATAGAGTCCGATGGTCTGCAGTTCGTCGGAGGCGTCGCTGAGGGTCACTTTTGACATCAGGATAAACATACCCAGGCGCTGCAGCACAGGCGCAAGTCGCTCCTTCGGCATTAGCAGCAGAAAATCCCCGTCGTGGGATATCACTCTCATGGTTGCGAGCAGGCGTCCCTTTGGCGTGCAGTAGCCGCTTAGCTGGCTACGTTCCGGTGTGACTTCTGTGATGTCGTTTGTGAGTTGCCCCTGTAGAAACAGTTCGCAGTCGTCACCGCTGGCGCGTATCAGGCCGAGATCCGTGAGATCGAAGAGTTGGCAATTATTCATAATAGGTTTTGTTGTCTTTGAGGTGTTGTTGCATCAAGCATGACGCAACAGCGAAGCTTGATCAAGTGGTCAATTTTTTTTACGCATGGGGTGACAAGGAGGTGAACAAGGAGAGTATGATACGCCATCTGTGTATCAAAACGTGAGTCCGATGGGGAGTTTTTCAGTCAATAATCTGGTGTTGTACAAAAGCCGTCCGGCGCGCATCACCGCCATCAGTGACAAGATCGATATCGAGTTCGGCAAGGGAAGAACGCACAACAGCAAGCGAGTCAGGGAGAAGGATATCCACTTTATCCATGCCGGGCCTGTCGCAGACCTCGAGGCGCTCGATGCAGGCGAGCCGGATCTTGAAGATGCCCTGGAGTTGCTGCAGGGAGAGACAGTCGGCCTGTCCGAGTTTGCTGATCTCCTGTATGGAAACGATACTCCCGAAGCATGCTGGTCAGCATGGCTACTGCTGCAGGAGGGACTCTATTTCAGCGGCGATGCAAATGCCATTACCGCCAGGAGTGCTGCTGAAATAGCCGCAGACAAGGCGGAGCGCGATCAAAAGGCGCAGCGTAAGGCGGCATGGGATGAGATGATCGTGCGCCTGAAACAGGGGAGCATGGCCGGAGATGACCGTAAACAGCTGCAGGAGGTCGAAAAAATAGCGCTCGGCCAGGCGACAGGCAGCCGCATCATGAAGGCGCTTGGCCTCCCTGAAGATGAGCGGCATGCGCATAAGCTGCTGTTGAAAACCGGTTACTGGGAACATGAATTCAACCTGCATCCACTGCGTGCAGGCGCTGCAATGGACGAGCCGCAGGTCGAAGTTCCGCAAGTTGAACATGAGGAGCGGCTTGATTTGACCGCTCTGCCTGCATTTGCCATCGATGATGAAGGCAGCACTGATCCGGATGATGCCATCTCGGTTAAGGGTAATCGTTTATGGGTGCATATTGCCGATGTCGCTGCGCTGGCGTCTCCCGGTTCTGCCCTGGACGTGGCTGCACGTGAACGCGGAGCGAATCTCTATCTTCCCGAAGCGCTGATCCCGATGTTTCCACATGCTGTCACACATCAACTGGGGCTTGGTTTGCAGCAGCAGACGCCGGTGTTGTCAGTCAGTTTCGAGGTGGGCGAAGATGGACGTTTATCGGATATCGAAATCCAGCCTGCTACAGTGGAAGTGACGCGTTTGAGTTATGCCGGGGCTGATGAACAGCTGCAGAACCGCTTTGCGGAAATGCTGGAAGTGACCGGACGATTTCGCCGCCGGCGCCATGAAAGCGGCGCCATTTCACTGCATCTGCCGGAGGTCAGTGTGCGTGTCACTGATGAGGAGATTGTGATTCGCCCACTGGAGCGTGGCGGCAGCAGGCAGATGGTCGCCGAGGCGATGCTGGCTGCCGGAGAAGCCGTCTCGCTGTTTGCGATCGAGCACGATATTCCGATTCCTTTTGCCAATCAGCCGCCTCCTGAGGAGGAGCTTCAACCACAGGGTCTGGCCGCCAATTTTGCCTGCCGTCGCAAGTTCAAGCCTTCACGCATGGCGACACAGGCGGAGCGTCATTCCGGGCTGGGGCTTGACTCCTATACGCGTGTCACCAGTCCCCTGCGGCGCTATCCCGATCTGCTGACGCATCAGCAAGTCAGAAGTTTTTTACGCCGTCAGCCCCTCCTGGGCCATGAAGAGATCACCGAGCGTATTGGCGCCTCGTCAGCCGCGTCAGCTGTGATCAGGCGCGCCGAACGCTTCTCCAACCAGCACTGGAAGCTGGCATGGCTGAAGCGTCAGAATAATTGGTGCGGTGAAGCCGTCATCGTGGCGCTCGATGAACGCAGGGCTACACTAATGGTGCCGGATCTGGCGCTGGAGTGCCGTGTGCGGCGCACACCAGCAATGGAACTCGATCAGATCGTGAAAGTGGAGCTGCAGTCTGTCGATTTTAGTGATCTGGATGTGCGTCTTCGGTTATCTGCACAGGGAAACTAAGCTCTGATTGCATCGAAGGGATGGGGGTTCGGGGGAAGGGAAATACCAAACCTG
>JAYELV010000240.1:0-11300 GCA_034717755.1 Pseudomonadota bacterium
ATGGCGCTGTTCCTGCTGATGACATTGATAGCAGGGCTGTGGCGTGTTCTGCGCGGGCCGACACCGGCTGACAGAATGCTGGCGGCACAACTATTCGGCACCACTGCCGTTGCCAGCTTGCTGCTGCTGGCGCAGGCGCTTGACAGGCCGCACTTGCGCGACGTTGCCCTGGTGTTTGCCTTACTGGCGACGGTAACTGCCGTAGCTTTCATCAGGCGCGCCTGGACAGTCTGGGAAGATGAGGATGCGGATGAGTGAAGTGCTCACCCTGCTGCTGCTGCTTGCCGGGGCGGGTTTTTTCTTTGCCGGTACGGTAGGGCTGCTGCGCTTTCCGGATGTCTATACCCGTCTCCACGCCATTACCAAGGCAGATAATGTGGGACTCGGTCTTATCGTCGCGGGGCTGTTGCTGCAGGCGGAATCGTTGGGCGCGATGGGCAAGTTGCTGCTCATCTGGCTGCTGGTTCTGTTGGCGAGCGCCAGTGTAGCGCACCTGGTGGCGAGGACTGCTCTGCGAAAGGGGATACGACCCTGGAAGCGATGATGGTTTTGCAATGGGTGTTCGATGTCATGATGCTTTTCGCGCTGCTGTGGCTGGCCTGGCGGGCGCTCAGCAGTCCGGATCTGTTCACGGCCATCGTGTTGTTTATCGCCTTCGGCCTGGTGATGTCGCTGGCCTGGGTGCGGCTCGATGCGCCGGATGTCGCGTTGGCTGAAGCAGCGATCGGCGCGGGACTGACGGGGGCGCTGTTATTATCGGCGCTGGCTCGATTGAATGACCTGGCCGACGCAACGCATGACACGCATAAAACAGGTGGGGATGAATGAACGTTGCAGGCCGCAGCCATCAAATAACGGCATTTCGATGGGGACTCTTGCTGCTGCTGTCGACTGTAGCAGGTGGTCTGTGTTATGCGCTGCTCTCTTTGCCGCAACAGGCAGTCGGACTCAGTGAGCAGGTGAGCGCGAACATGGAAGCCAGTGGTGTGCAAAACCCGGTTACTGCCGTGCTGATTAATTTTCGTGGTTACGACACCCTGCTTGAAATGGCTGTATTGCTGGTGGCGCTGCTTGGCGTCTGGTCACTCGGTAGTGCAGAGGCACACAGAAAAATCGATCCGGAACCGGTGTTGTCATTGCTGGTCGGGGGATTGGCGCCGATGATGATCCTGATGGCGGGCTATTTGTTGTGGGTTGGCGCCAATGCCCCCGGCGGGGCTTTTCAGGCGGGATCCGTGCTGGCGGCTGCAGGCATTCTGCTGTTGCTCTCCAGTAAACGTTTCCCTGTGCGGCTGATGGGCTGGCCGTTGCGCGTTGTACTCCTGCTTGGTTTGGGGGCATTTATAGCTGTCGGAATAACGCTGTTGTTTGTGAGTGGAGGTTTTCTGCAATATCCGTCCGGCCTCGCAGGCGCTCTTATTCTGTTTATTGAGGCTGCGGCCACACTCTCGATCGGCGTCACTCTGGCGGCTTTGTTCCTGGGCGGCCGGCCACAGGCAGGGCCGTATCGATGAGTAGTATTTTTCTCTATGCGCTGGCCGGAGTAGGGCTGTTTTCCCTGGGGCTGTATGCGTTGATTGTTCATGCCCATCTGCTGCGCAAAATCCTCGCAATCAACGTCATGGGCAGCGGAGTGTTTTTGATACTGGTGGCATTAGGCGGGCGTACAGCGGGGGTAGTGCCGGATGTTGTGCCCCACGCCATGGTGATTACAGGTATTGTGGTTGCCGTGTCGGCTACGGCGCTGGCTTTGGCGCTGGTGCTGAGAGTACAGGCCGCAACAGGCAGGGCCGAGCTTCCAGAAGAGCCGCTGGAATAAGGGATGCACCAGATCCCCTGGGAAGTGATGCTCATTTTGCTGCCGCTGAGCGGGGCTATGGCCTGCTTTCTTTGGCCGCGGCGCACACTCCTGTTTGGCCTGAGCAGTGCGCTCGGGGTGGGTGCTTGTGTGGCCGGCCTTGGCTGGCGGTTGCTGGAACAGGGCGCGCAGCGCTATGCGGTCGGCGGCTGGGGCGCTCCATTAGGTATCGATCTCTACGCAGATGGTCTGAGCCTGTTGATGCTGATGATGACGGCGCTGGTGGGACTCGGTGTCAGCGTCTACTCCATCGGTTATTTTGAACGCAGACAAGCTGCTCTCTTCTGGCCGCTGTGGTTGTTGCTGTGGAGTGCGCTGAACGCACTGTTTCTCTCCGCCGATATCTTCAATCTCTATGTCACACTGGAGTTGCTGGGATTGGCGGCGGTAGCACTGGTGGCATTGGCCGGTGGCGCCAATGCCCTGACTGCAGCCATGCGTTACCTGCTGGTCAACATGCTGGCTTCGTTATGCTACCTGCTGGGTGTGGCGCTGCTCTACCACAGTTTTGGCAGTGTCGACATCGCGATACTGGCGCAGCGTGTGGAAGCTTCACCCGCGGTATGGGCGGCGATGGGTCTGATGAGCGCCGGCCTGCTGCTCAAGAGCGCACTGTTCCCGCTGCACTTCTGGTTGCCCCCGGCCCATGCCAGCGCCCCTGCGCCGGTGAGTGCGCTGTTGTCAGCGCTGGTCGTCAAGGCGTCATTTTATATTCTGCTGCGCCTATGGCTGGAGATCTTTCCACCGGCCGGAGCTGGCCCGGGGCAACTGTTTGGTGTGCTCGGAGCAGCCGCCGTCCTGTGGGGGGGAATTCAGGCGCTGCGCCAGACGCGGCTTAAACTGTTGATTGCCTATTCGACAGTGGCACAGCTGGGCTATCTGTTTCTGGCATTCCCGCTGGCGAGCAGTTTTGCCTGGAAAGGGAGTCTCTATCTGTTGCTATCCCACGCCCTGGCCAAGGCGGCGATGTTCATGGCAGCTGGCAACATCCTGCGTTTCTGCGGACATGACCGCATCGCAGATCTCGATCGGGTAGCGCAGCGTCTGCCAGTGACGATGACTGCATTTGCCGTGGCGGGCATCAGCATCGTGGGTCTGCCGCCCAGCGGCGGGTTTATTGGCAAGTGGATGTTGCTTGAAGCTGCGTTTCGCGCCGGACAGTGGTGGTGGGCGATTACCCTGATTCTCGGGGGAATGCTGGCTGCCGCCTACATCTTTAAAGTGATTGGCTATGCGTTTACCCGGGCCGGAGTGCTTCGCCAAACGACGAGGGTGCCTGCGACCATGGAGTGGGCCGCACTGGCGCTGGCGCTTGCGGCTCTCCTATTGGGCCTGGTTGCTCCCTGGCCGCTGTCACTGATGGAGATCGGTTTGCCTTTTGGCGGGGCTGAAGCGGGTGTTCTGGAGTGGACGGAGCAGCCATGAACTGGGATGCCGGATTACCGCTGCTGATCGTTGCTACCTCTCTCTTTTCCGGGCTGGCGATCTTCTTTCTGTCAGAGGAGCACGTTGCAGCCCGCACCATCCTGAACCTGGGAGGGGCGGTGCTCAAGCTGGTGCTGGTCGGGGTGATGATCTGGGGTGTTTTTCACGGTCATCACTACGAAGCGCGCCTGCCGCTGCTGCCCGGGCTGGATCTGCTGCTGCGCGCTGATGCCGAGTCGATGTTGTTCGTGGTGCTTTCCAGCGGTCTGTGGCTGCTGACCACCATCTACGCCATCGGTTACCTGGAGGGCTCGCCGCACCGCAGCCGCTTTTTCGGATTTTTCAGCCTGTGTGTGACGGCAACTGTCGGCGTGGCTCTGGCCGGGAACCTGATCACCTTTGTGTTTTTTTATGAACTGTTGACCCTGGCTACCTATCCGCTGATCGTGCATCGGGAGACGGAGGTAGCGCGCAGGGCAGGGCGCACCTATCTCATCTATACCATCACCGGCGGCGCCTTGTTGCTGGCCGGCACGGTGTGGCTCTATAGCATGAGCGGTACACTGGAATTCTCCCACCGTGGAATCGTTGCAGGGTTGCTTGATACGCATCGCGTGTCGCTCATTGTTGTTTTTGTAATGCTGGTTGCCGGACTGGGCGTCAAGGCTGCACTCGTTCCCCTTCATGGCTGGCTGCCGCAGGCGATGGTGGCGCCTGCTCCCGTGAGCGCATTGCTGCATGCAGTGGCGGTTGTGAAAGCGGGCGCTTTTGGCATCGTGCGGGTTGTCGATGATGTCTACGGCGTCGAGGCCACGACAAAACTTGGCGTCTCGGGGCCGCTTGCCGCACTGGCGGGCGTGACCATCATCTACGGCTCGCTGCGGGCGCTGTTTCAGGATGATCTGAAGCGCCGTCTGGCATTCTCCACCGTCAGCCAGGTCTCCTATATCGTGCTTGGCATCGCGATCATTGGGCCGATTGCGACAACCGGCGGCCTGGTGCACCTGGTGCATCAGGGCGTGATGAAGATCACCCTGTTTTTCTGCGCCGGCAATCTTGCCGAGACGCTGGGAATTCACAAGGTCAGCGAAATGAACGGTGTTGGACGGCGCATGCCCTGGACCATGGCGGCCTTTACGATCGGCGCCCTCGGTATGATCGGTGTGCCGCCGCTGGCTGGATTTGTCACTAAATGGTACCTGGGAGTGGGTGCTCTGGATGCCGGTCAGGAGTGGGTTATTTATATCCTCGCAGGAAGCAGCCTGCTGAACGCCGGTTATTTCCTGCCAGTTCTGTATGCCGCCTGGTTTAAACCAGCTCCAGATAGCTGGCCTGATGAGCGCTCATTCGGGCGTTTTGAGACATCCCTGGCTTTGCTGGCTCCGCCAGTAGTGACTGCCTTGCTGACACTGGCTGTGGGTTTGTTGGCATCGGCTCCGTTCAGTCCACTGCAGTGGGCGCGATTTATCACAAAGCTGGAGTACATACCGTGAATGAAATCACGAGTGCTCTCCTGTTGTTGACGCCGCTGCTGCCGCTAGTGCTGGCGTTTCCATCACTGCGATCGCGCATCTCATACCCCTGTTATATTGCCCTCATACCCGCCATTGTCCTGTTTGTTGTTGCATCGATTGATTCGTTGTCTGTTGCGGTTGAACTGCCGTGGCTGTTGTTCGGTTCCGGCCTTGGCGTTAACGGGGCATCGCGATGGTTATTGGCGATGTCAGTGGTGATTTGGACGGCTGCAGCAACCCTTCAGCAGACAACTGGAAATCACGCTGCGGACAATCGCTTCACTGTTTTTTTTCTACTCACCATGGCGGGTAATCTTGGCGCAATTGTGGCGACAGACATGGTCGGATTTTTTAGCTTTTCAGCGCTCATGGGTTACGCCTTTTATGGGCTGCTGGTTGGCGGTGGTGACAAGACGGCAAGGCGGACCGGACGCATCTATATCAGTTTCATGATAGCGGCTGATCTGCTTTTGTTCGAGGTGTTGTTGATCGCGGCTTCCACCACCAGTGAGATGGCGTTTGAGGCGGTGCGCCTTGCAGTGTCGGGGTCACCCTCACCAGGTTTGTATGTGTCGCTGGCGCTCGCCGGCTTCGCACTGAAGGCGGGCTTTTGGCCATTCCACTCCTGGCTGCCGCTGGCTTTTCGTTCGTCCCCTCCGGCAGTGGCTGTGCTTATAGGCGGCGTTCCCATTGCTATGGGGCTGCTTGGAATAGTGCGCTGGCTGCCCCTTGGCGAAATTACATTGCCAGGCACGGGGTTGACCATCCAGATCTTAGGCGTGGCCGCCATACTCTACGCCATAGTGGAGGGAGTGAAACGGGCGCAGCTGAAACTGCTGCCCGCCTATGCTGTTATGTGCGCCACCGGATTGTTCACTGTTACCCTGGGTGCAGCTCTTGCTGATCCCGCCATCTGGAATCAGTATGGAAACATGCCATATGTTTACATTGTCTCACTGGGATTTGGGGTTGTAGTCATGGTTGCCGTCGTCAGCCTGCTGCAACAACATCGCCGGACTTCTGCTGCGCATGCACAGCAGGCTGCTGATTCAAGCCTGTGGATCGAACGCTGTGCAGGAGCGGTCGTACGTTGGGGTAGAGAGACAGGCTTCAAAACACTGCCACGCCTGGGGGTTTCATGGCGGACTATGGCGGGCCGTTTTCTGCAGAGCCCTGTATGGCACAAAGCCCTGGATACCGCGGAAAATTCCCTGCAACGCTGGATGATTGCAATCACACTGTTCCTGCTGCTGGGTATAGCGGTTATTCTGGCTGCAGGGATTTTCACGGGATGAGTGAGATGACAAACTGTAAATCGGCCAATGCTCTGATCTATTGTGATTATTTGTTACGCTTGAACAGCTTCTGCCTTTCTATATTGTAATAGAGATCAACACTCTGCTGGTCACCTGACATGGTTTCGAGACTGAGTGTTTTTGTTAGCTTGTAGCGCATCACCAGCACGGATGATGAGTCAAACAGCCCCAGCACATAACCGACATAGAGACGCGGCGTCAGGTATTTGCCGAGTGCGACGCTGCTCTGCTCGAAGGCACCACCGCCACCTAGCAGGTAGGAGAGCGCTTCAGTCTCCGATTTGGGTGGTTCAGTGAAAACTTTGGTTTTGATGTTCTTGACGTTGCCGGTGATGGCGACGCCGGCCCTGACGCCATCGAAAGACCTGGCGCGAAAGGCGCGGATGTCCAGACGCGGATTGTCGACCGGGCCATCGAAGAGAATATTGCCGCGCTCTATGCTCAGGTTCTGTCCATAGGCGGCGTATTCGCCGTTGTGCAGGGAGAGCTGGCCTTCCCCGAGGGCGGGTTTCTGCGCTTCACTGCTCACATGCAGCACTCCCCTGATATCTGTTGTTAATCCAAACCCCTTGAAACTCACCTGATCTCCCAGCGTCACCTCGATGTTGCTGTTGAGCGCCATGACTACGCCGCCGCTCTCTTTTTGAGGGACTTTTTTACCTCTGTGAATGATCACTGTATCTTCGGAGACGTCGACAGCAGTGGGAGGGATGTCACGCAGTTGAATGCGGGCCTTCGGAATATCAAGATTCCCGCTTAAATTCAGTTCCTTGATGCCGCCGGACAGTTTCAGGTCAGGAGAGATCAATACCTCGGCTTCAGGTATCTTGGCGACCAGCACATCCTTGCCGCGGATGTCGATGGAGAATGGAAATCCCTGCTGCGGGTCGATCGAAGCCGTCCCGTCGATATTGAGTTTGCCTTTGCCAGAGCTGGCTCCGCCTTTGATCCGGACTTGCCCGCTCTGATCTGCTTTTGCCTGCAGCGAGATCTGAGTTACGTTGAGGTTGAGGTCAGGAAGCATGAATGCGCCATTTTTCAGCTCGGCATCTCCCGTGACCAGAGGAGCTGCTGTCGAGCCACTGATAGCCGCCCGCAGGTGTACGCTTCCCTTGGCATCCCTGATTTTTGGCGTGCGCGCCAGCAGCGGTGTCAAATCCGGGACATCGAGGGTAACTTTACCTTCGATTGGCTTTTCTTCCTTTGAGAGATCCACCTGCAGCTCTCCCTGTGCCTCTCCCCATGCACCTCTCTCATTGGCACGCACATCAAAATTGATTTTGGCGTTCAACTGGTCCGACTGCAGTGTGGTGCTGGCCTTTGCATTGCGCAGGTCGATGTTGGGCTGCGCGCCTTTCGTAACAGCCAGGTAGCGGGCAGTTGGCAACTCCATTTCGACTTCCAGCTGCGGTGATTCCACAGTGCCAGTGGCTTTGAGTGTGCCGGAGACGCGGCCTTCAATTTTTTCTCCAGGCGGCAGCAGGGGCTGCAGCAGCGCAAGCGGCAGCCGGGAAAGCTTTGCATCAGCCTGAATCGATCCATCCTGCTGCCATTTTCCATTGGCGCAAAGCTCGGCTTTTTGCTGCTTCCAGCAGTGCTGCTGAACCTCCAGCCTCTGCGGACCGGCGACGATCTCTACTGCATTGGATAGCTTCCAGCTGCCTGCATTTTCGACCCGAATCGTCCCTTCCGAGATCTCTCCTGACCACTGCTGTTGCGCATAGCCCCCTTTGAGCTGCATATCCAGGTTCAACAAGTTACCAACTATTTTGAGCTCCAGCTGGTGTTGTGCAAGATTCCCCGGTCCCTTGATCATGATTTTACTGAAGGTCTGGTTTGAGACAACGACATCTTTCAACTGCAGATCAGTCGTGGAAGCGGAAGGGTCATCAGGAGCCCACACGATATCCGCCTTGAGTGCGCCAATCTTGTGTGCATCCAGCGCCAGTTTGCTGCCGCTGCCATGGATCTCCACACGGGGGGATTCGAGTGTGCCCTGCAGTTTTCCCTCTGCCTGAAGCGACCCTGTGAGCGTCGGCCACAGCTGTTTCAGCGCAGGGGCTTCGACTTTGAAGTCAAAATCAAGCGTCTCTCCCATAACGCCGTTGAGTTTCACCTGGTTTTCGCCGGACTGCAGCATCAGATGTTCGACGTCCAGTTTGCCGGAAGCCCACTGCGCCTTGCCTGCGCCGGCAATGTCGTAATCACGCAGGGTTCCTGACAACTGCTGGATCTCCAGGGAGAGTTGCGGCTTGCTGTCGATCAACTCCCCCTTTAGAGCGATTTTTCCGGAGAGCTCTCCGGCATACTCCGGCCACTGCTGCTGCGGTTGGATATTCTCCGCGGCAATCATCAGATCCCATGCAAGGTTGTCAGCCCAGTTGATTTTTCCCTCTGCTGTCAACCTGCCGTTGAGCAGTTCCAGGCTCAATGGAGCGAGTTGCAATCCCTGTTTGTCGCCGCTGGCAACCAGTGAAACTTGAGTATCCGGGATGGTGGATCCCGTAACAGGGGCATCGATGCTCACTTGATAAGCATCCGTTGTTCCGCTGAGCGTGAACTCACCCTGCGGACTCTGGTACTCCGCTGTGCCGCTAAGCGGCCAGGAGAGATCCTTCCACTCTCCCTGCAGATCGATTTTGGGAGTCTCCTTCAGGGTGATCGTTGCCCTGGTCGAGAGGTCAACGGGAGCTGTCAAACGGTGGTCAAGAGTCAGGGCATCGAGGTCACCCTGCAGGGCGCCTTCGCCCTTGAGCAGGCCTGTTTCGGCAAGGTCGCCCTCCCAGTTGAAAGAGAAGTCGAGCGGGTAGGGCGCAAGCAGTGAAATCTCTCCTTTCAGTGCGGCCTGTTTGAGCGGTTCTGCCGAGACGCTCAAGGACTCCACGATAAAGTTGTTTTTGCGTGTGTGAGCGCTGAGTTCAATGGAGTCGATGCGATGCGTTTCACCCTGCAGCGTCACCTCGGTGTTGCTGATGCTGACGCTGTCGAGATCAATGGCCATCGGCAGTTGCGGGATTTGAGCAGGTTCGCTGCTGCTCTCTGTTTCACCGATATCGAGGAGCAGGCCGTCAACAGTGAGATCAACGATATGGATTTTTCGCTTCAACAGGGCGGCGGGCTGCCACTGCAGATGCGCCTTTTTCAGAGAACCCTGGTGCGGTGGAGCGCTGAATTGAATGCCGGCCAGTGTCAGAGAATCAAGCAGGGTTCCGTCGATCTGCTGTATCGACACATCCGCAGGCAGCAGATGCAGCGTGCTGTTGATCAGCCAGCGGCTGCCTCTCTCGGTCGATGCGGTAATCCACAGCGCCACAGGGATCAACAGCACGATAAACAACAGCAGCAGCCAAACCCTCCTGATGCGTCGCATAAACCAGCGCAGCATCTTCAAAACTCCGGCCCCATTCTGAAAACGAAGCGTATATCATTGAACTCATCATCCAGAGGATGCGCCAGGTCGACCTTGATCGGGCCGAGAGGAGAGAGCCAGCGCACGCCGAGTCCAACTCCTGTTTTGACATCGATGGAGTCGTCATTGAAGGCGTTGCCGGCATCGACAAAAGCAGCGACTGACCAGCCTTTTTTGAGGAAGTGTTCATACTCCAGGCTTGCCACCGCCAGGTGCTTGCCGCCGGTGACGTAGCCAAACGAATTTTCCGGCCCTAGATCCTGGTAACCATAGCCGCGTATGCTGTTGTCGCCACCGGTAAAGAAGCGGTCAGATGCGGCCATGTTGTTGATGTCGTCAACAATTGTGGCGCCCACATCCAGGCGGCTGATGATGCGCCCTTTATCCCACGGAGAGTTGATCCATTTTCCTCTGGCGATTGCCTGAAAAAAAGGTGACCCCTCGGAGAAGTCATATACGGCTCCTCTGAGTTCCAGGTGAAGTTTGCTGCCCTTGAGGATGCGATGGGTGCCGTCTTTGCGGGTGCGCGTCCAGCTGATTCCGGGGATCAGCGGCATGGCCCTGCCATGCTCCTTCGCGACTTCATAATCCTCATGTTTGAGCGTCAGGTAGCGTGTCTCCAGCCAGTCGCGAGGGCGGATTTTGGTCATGCGTATTCCCAGCCTGCCGGTGGTGCGATTGCTGGTGTCGGTATCGACTGTTTCGATCTGCGCCATAAAACTAAACCACTCTTTGGTCGGGTTTTCGAGCGGGATAGAGTAGAGGAAGTCCAGGCTGACGCCGAGAAGTGTCTCAAACCTGATCCTGCTTTTAAAGCGGTGTCCGTGGCTGTTGACATAGCGGTCTTCAAGGCTTGAACTGACGCGAGGACCTCCGTCAGTGGTGGCGCCGACGCCAAAGCCGATGACGTATTTTTTGGCCGGCGTCAGGGTGACATCGAGATCAACGATGCGCTGCTGCTCGTCGTGGTGCTCCCTGATGACGGCAGACTCAAAATAGCCGCTGTCATTGAGCGCCTGCTGGAATTCATACACCTTTTCGCTGGAGTAGAGATCTCCCGCAGTGATGGTTATCAGACGATCCAGCAGATGCTGCTGGAGAAAGTCACTCTTGATGCTGACGTCGCCAAAACGATAACGCGATCCGCTGATCATTGTCAGCTCGATGTCGGCGCTGTGATACTCCGGATCGACCAGCAGCTGATGTCTGCTGAGTTCGGCATCAAAATAACCGCGTTCCAGAGCAAGTGTTTGAATGGCGTTTTTTGTCTTTGTATAGTTGCCGTGATTAAGGATCTCACCCTTGACAACGGGCAACTCCCCGATCAACTCCTTGAAGTGATGATCCCTGGCCGCATCCTGCTCAAAATCGATATTGATCTTGTTGATGCGTACAGGTTTTCCGGGAGTGATGTCGAAACTGATGCTCCAGCACTTTTCATTATGCTGAAGTTCTCCGGATTTGATGGTTGCATCGTAGTAACCCAACGCCTGCAGCGCCTGGGCAATCTCGCCGGCGGCGTCTTCCCTGGCTGCCTGCAGGCGCCACTCGGGCGCCTCGCAGTCGCGTTGAGTGAGGGTGAGATGCTGGCGTATGTTCTCCTCGAGCGGCTCATCCACACCATTGATCGTAATCTTGTCATCACTGAGCGCAATCTTGCTGACGATGGAGAGAGAGAGGATCAGGAGCAGTAATGCAAGCCACTGTTTCATTGAAGTTTTCATCTTATACAGATTTGATCAATGAGTGTGTACAATGAAATGGTGCGATGATTTGAG
>JAYELV010000241.1:0-11290 GCA_034717755.1 Pseudomonadota bacterium
CGGCAAGATCCCTCGTCGTTCGTACCTCTCTTCCCTCGGGATGACAGGGAAAAGTGTAAACTACTTTCAAGGCATAACGAAGGATGCCAAAAATCGAAAATTTATTGGTACATTGAGAATTGCTACATTCCTGGTTGCCCGATTACCGTTACTACAACGAATTGGTGTTGATTCCTGTCAAATCTGCTAGACTTTGACTCATGATGCTGTCTCGCAAAACCTCTCGTGTTGCCGCCATGCTGCTGATGCTGTGCATCTCGCTGCAGTCGATTGCGTTTGCCTCACCTGCATGTGCGCATCTGAATATCCCTGATCAAATGCAGGAGTCTGCAAACTGTCATCAGGATTCACTTGCCTCTGAAAGCTGTTGTCAACAGCAGTGCCAGAATTGCTCGATGCTATCCGCTACTGTCTCAAGCGGAGAATCTACTACTCACTCTATGCGCGCCGGTGCAGGCCGGATTGCACATGCTGCAGTCCACTTCTATCGGCATACTCCCCTGCCTCACTTCCGCCCGCCTCTGCTGACTGTTTGATCGCAATGCCGCCGATCTGTGAATGATCAGCGCATCCACGGTTTATCGTCAAATCAGATCTTCTGCACAACATGCAGATGCGTCCGGAGAAAAAAATGTTACGTCTATCTCTTTTTGCAGTAGTCACTGCCTTATTGATGCTTGCTCTGAGTATCTCTCTCACTGCCGCTGAGAAACCCACAGAACAACTGACCGAGGCTCTCGACGACTCGGCCATGGAGCATGCGCTCAAGCACCAGGACCCCAGGTATGTCTGCCCCATGCATGCACAGATCGTGCGCGATGAACCCGGTAGCTGTCCGATCTGCGGCATGGATCTGGTGGCGAAAAAAGTTCCCCAAAAAAGCTATCAAAAGCCCGCGGAGAAAAAGATTCTCTACTGGGTGGCGCCCATGGACCCCAACTATCGCCGTGAAGAACCGGGGCAGTCTCCGATGGGCATGGATCTGGTTCCTGTCTACGACGAAGGTGTCGAAGGCGGCGACGGGGATTATCCTGCGATTACCATCAATCCGACGGTGATGAACAATCTCGGCCTGCGCACAGCCACCGCAACACTGCAAGATTTAAAGATCGAGATCCGCACCCCCGGCGTCATTGACTATGACGAAACCCGCATCAGCCACATCCATCCTCGCGCCGAAGGCTGGTTCGAAAAACTGCATGTGCGCGCCGAAGGCGATCCCGTCAAGGCCGGCGATACGCTGGGTGATTTCTATTCACCGGACATCCTCGCTGCACAGGTCGATTTTCTGGTGGCGCTGAACTCCAGCCAGCGCGGCAAACTCGACAGTGCACGCAATGGTTTACGTCTGCTTGGAGTGGAGGAAACCACCATCCAGCAGATCGAAAAGCAGCGCCAGACACAAAACAGTGTACCCGTCGTCTCTCCAGCCAGCGGCATCATTACCAAACTTGGTGTGCGTGAAGGGATGTATGCCGTCCCCTCCTCAGAAACTTTCGCCATCGCGGATCTTGACCATGTGTGGGTCAAGGTCGATGTCTATGAACACCTGATCGCCGCGTTGAAGAGCGGCCTGGATGCCGAGATCCGCGTACCGGCATGGCCGGAGCGGGTATGGAGAGGCAAAATCGAGTATATCTATCCACAATTGAATGCCAAATCACGCACCCTGGGTGTGCGTCTGAGCTTTGCCAATGTTGATCATGCCCTCAAACCCAACATGTTCGCCGAGGTGGTGATCGAGGCAGCGCCAAAACTGCAGGTTGTCACCATTCCAAAGGAGGCGCTGATCATCACCGGTGAACGCAAAGCAGTCGTCAGGGCACTCGGAGATGGACGCTTCCAGCCGGTCGATGTCACCACCGGCATCACCCAGGCGGGCATGACAGAGATTGTCAGTGGTATCGAGGCAGGTGATAAAGTCGTCATTTCCGCTCAATTCCTGATCGACTCGGAATCAGCGCTGCAGGCAAGCTTCCTGCGTCTATCGTCTGATTCCAGCTCTGATTCCAGCTCTGATGTAAGCGGGGATTGATCTGATGCTGGATAAAATCATTGCCGTATCGATTCGCAACCGTTTCCTGATCATCATCGCTACCCTGATGATGACCGCCTGGGGCTGGGTGTCACTTCAACAGACCCCGCTGGACGCGATCCCGGATCTCTCCGATGTGCAGGTCATCATTCGCACCAACTTTGCAGGACAGTCACCTCGCGTGGTCGAAGAGCAGGTCACCTACCCGCTGACGACCACCATGCTGTCGGTTCCCGGGGCAAAGGTGGTGCGTGGCTACTCATTCTTTGGCGACTCTTATGTTTACATCATTTTCGAGGATGGGACCGACCTCTACTGGGCGCGTGCACGGGTACTCGAGTATCTTAACCAGGCGATGGCCGACCTGCCGGATGGCGTACAGCCGCGCCTCGGTCCTGATGCCACCGGAGTTGGCTGGGTCTACAGCTATGCGTTGACCGATCGCAGCGGCAGGCACGACCTGGCGCAGTTGACCTCACTGCAGAACTGGTTTCTGAAATATGAGCTGCAAACCGTTGCCGGCGTCTCGGAGGTGGCGACTGTGGGCGGCATGGTGCGTCAGTACCAGGTGATCGTCGACCCGGAAAAACTGCGCACCTGGTCGATCCCCGTCAGCCGGCTGTCAGAGGCGATTCGCAATGCCAATCAGGAGGTTGGCGGCTCGGTGCTGGAGCTGGCGGAAGCCGAGTACATGATCCGCACGCGCGGCTATATCACATCACTCGAAGATATCGAGACCATCCCCATCGATGTCACGGAAAACGGCACGCCTATCCTGCTGCGCGACCTTGCCAGCGTGCAGATTGGACCCGAGATGCGCCGCGTGGTTGCCGATCTCGACGGTGAGGGCGAGATTACCGGCGGCATCGTTGTCATGCGCTACGGGGAGAACGCCATGGCCACCATCGCCGCCGTCAAGGAGAAACTGCAGCAGCTCAAACAGGGGCTGCCTGAAGGCGTCGAGATTATCGAAACCTACGACCGCTCGGCGCTGATCATGCGGGCTGTCGACAACCTCCAGGAGAAGCTCATCGAGGAGTTTGTAGTGGTGGCGCTGGTGTGCCTGCTGTTTCTATTCCATATCCGCTCGGCATTTGTCGCCATTATCACTCTGCCGCTGGGCATCCTGGCTGCATTCATCATCATGAAGCAGCAGGGCATCAATGCCAATATCATGTCGCTTGGCGGCATCGCCATTGCCATCGGCGCGATGGTCGATGCGGCCATCGTCATGATCGAAAATGCGCACAAGCATCTTGAGCAGTACAAGCATCAATATGGCCACATGCCAAAGGGCGACGAACACTGGAAGGTGATCGCAACCTCTGCGACTGAAGTGGGTCCGGCGCTGTTCTATTCACTACTGATCATTACACTCAGTTTTCTACCGGTATTTACGTTGGAGGCACAGGAGGGCCGCATGTTTGCGCCGCTGGCATTTACCAAAACCTATGCCATGGCGGCAGCGGCCGCTCTCTCCATCACCCTGGTGCCTGTACTGATGGGTTATTTCATTCGCGGCAGGATTCCCGATGAACAAACCAATCCCTTGAACCGCTTTCTTATCTTTATCTACGCGCCGGTATTGAAGCTGGTACTGGCCGCACCACGCCTGACGATCATGCTGTCACTGCTGGCTGCGCTTACCATGATCATTCCTGTGAGTGGTATCAAGGGAACGCTGGAACCCCTCAAGTGGCCATTTCAGATTGTGCAGATATTCAATGACGACACAGCCTCTCCCGCCATCGACACCATCGATAGCTGGCAGCAGGATCTTGCTAAATCCTGGCGTTCAAAATTTTCTGATACGCCGTGGCTGTCGCGTTTCGCCGATGGCCTGGGATCGGAGTTCATGCCTGAACTCGACGAAGGTGATTTGATGTATATGCCGACAACCATGCCAGGCATCTCCATCGGCAAGGCCCGTGAGTTGCTGCAGCAGACGGATCGCCTTATCAAGAGAGTTCCCGAAGTGAAGCGTGTTTTTGGTAAGATCGGTCGCGCTGACACAGCAACCGATCCGGCGCCCCTGACCATGATCGAAACCCTGATTCAGTTCCACCCCAAAGATCAATGGCGGCCCGGTATGACGCTCGACAAGCTGATTGAAGAGCTCGACCGGATCATCGACTTCCCCGGGGTGACCAATGCCTGGGTGATGCCTATCAAGACCCGCATCGACATGCTTGCCACCGGCATCAAGACACCGGTTGGTATCAAGGTGGCGGGGCCTGACCTGAAGGTCATCGAGCGTATCGGCAAAGATCTCGAAAGAGTCGTCATGAGCGTACCGGGAACGACCTCCGCCTACTCCGAAAGGGTTACCGGAGGCCGCTACATCGAAATCCGTCCCGATCGTCTTGCCGCCGCCCGCTTCGGACTCAATATCTCAGACATCAACCAGATGGTCGCTGTCGCTGTCGGCGGCATCAATATCACCACCACTGTCGAAGGGCTGGAGCGTTACCCGGTCAATCTGCGTTTTCCCCGTGAACAACGCAATGATGTCGAAAAACTGCGTGAACTGCCGTTGCTCACCAGCAGAGGCGAACAGGTGCCGTTGGGCCAGGTTGCAGAGGTGCTGATCGTCGATGGCCCGCCGATGCTGAAAAGCGAGAATGCGCGCCTCAACGGCTGGACCTTTGTTGATATCCGCGGCGTCGATCTGGGCTCCTATGTCGCTCAGGCGCGCGCCGTGGTGCGTGACAAGGTCGAACTGCCTCCCGGCTACTCGATCACCTGGTCGGGACAATATGAGTATATGATCCGCGCCCAGCAGAAGCTGACACAGGTGGTTCCAGTTACCCTGGTGATCATCTTTGTGCTGCTCTATCTCACCTTTCGCCATGCCGGAGAAGCACTGCTGGTGATGTTCTCCCTGCCGTTTGCGCTCATCGGCGGTTTCTGGCTGATCTTCCTGCTCGGCTACAATCTCTCCGTTGCTGTCGCCGTCGGTTTAATCGCGCTCTCGGGAGTGGCTGCCGAATTTGGCGTCATCATGCTGGTCTACCTGGATAAAAGCCTGCGTAACATGCAACAGCAGGGGGGCATGACGACGCCAAAGCTCAAAGAGGCCATCATGGAGGGAGCTGCCTTGCGGGTGCGCCCCAAGGCAATGACGGTTGCGGTCATCGTCGCCGGGCTGATTCCAATCATGCTCGGTGAAGGAACCGGCTCCGAAGTGATGAAACGCATCGCAGCACCGATGGTCGGCGGCATGATCACTGCGCCACTGTTGTCTCTGTTTGTGCTGCCGGCGGTCTACCTGGTGTGGAAACGCCGAGGCATTGAAAAACGCTCAAGATCGAGCTCTGAAGTAAATTAGCCTGTAGGGCATAATAAGCGACAGCGCATTGCGCCGTATGAAAAGGTGCAATGCGCTTCGCTGAAGATGGACAACAGGGCAAGCAGGATTGATATTAAAATAAATGCCTCATCCTACTTGCCCGTGATTACTTCTCCAACGCCGCATGTGCTGCTGCAAGTCTTGCTACCGGAACTCTTGGGGCTGAACAGGAGACATAGTTCAATCCGGCCTGCTGGCAGAACTTGATGGAAGCCGGGTGTCCACCGTGTTCACCGCAGATGCCGACTTTCAGGTCCGGGCGCACTTCGCGTCCCCACTTGACGGCTAGTTTCATCAATTTACCGACACCTTTGACATCCAGCACTTCGAATGGATTGTCCTGAAGAATGCCATTATCGTTATACATCGGCAGAAACTTGTTCTCCGCATCTTCACGTGAGAAGGAGAATGCCGCCTGGGTAAGGTCGTTGGTGCCGAAGGAGAAGAAATCCGCCTCTTCGGCCAGTGAGTCTGCGCGCATACAGGCGCGTACAACTTCGATCATGGTGCCGAAGTGAAACTCGACCTCTGTGCCGACGGCCTTCTCCACATCCTTACGGATACTATCTGCTGATTTCTTGACATGTTTCAGCTCTTCAGCCGTACACACCTGCGGCACCATCACCTGGGGATGCATCTCTACACCCTCGGCGGCGCACTCAGCGGTTGCTTCGAGAACAGCTCGAATCTGCATCGCATAGATTTCAGGAAAGGTGATTCCCAGGCGCACACCGCGGTGCCCAAGCATCGGGTTGGTCTCATACAGCACCCGTACCTTCTGCAGCATGGTCTCTTTCTTGGCGATAGCCTCTTCGAGGACGTGCAGTTCAATATATCCCCGCATCTCTGCAGCCTCCTTGCGCGCCTCTTCCGGAGAGTGCAGCAGCGCCATGGTGCCGGCCAGGATATCCATCCCTGAAACTGAACGCCGCAAATGATAGAGGTTTTCCAGATCATCCATCAGTTGACGCTCCGATGGCAGGAATTCATGAATCGGCGGATCGAGCAGACGGATGGTTACCGGATGCGGGGACATCGCCTTAAACAACCCCTTGAAATCTTCGCGCTGCATCGGCAGCAGTTTATCCAGCGCCGCACTCCGTTCTTCACTACTTTCAGCAACGATCATCTCGATCACGATCGGCAGGCGCTCAACAGAATTGAACATGCGCTCTGTACGACACAAGCCGATTCCCTTTGCACCATAGGTGACTGCACGCTGTGCATCATCCGGGGTAT
This sequence comes from Pseudomonadota bacterium, assembly GCA_034717755.1. Classification (GTDB taxonomy): domain Bacteria; phylum Pseudomonadota; class Gammaproteobacteria; order Chromatiales; family Chromatiaceae; genus Sva-25. Next base: position 6,624 of record JAYELV010000241.1, read on the forward strand.
CTGCATTCGCCATCACCAGCAGCTTCGCTGCATCGTCCGCCCACTCCAGCAGTGTCTCCAGCTCCGGGGTAAATTCCGGTTCAACCGTGGGAATCTCGCCCAGGTAGACATCTCCGTTGCTGCCGTCGATGGTAATCAGATCACCCTCCTTGATAACGGCGTCTCCCACATAGGCTTCCCTTTTGGAAACATCAACCGAAACGTCTTCCGCTCCAGCAACACAGGGTTTACCCATGCTGCGGGCAACGACGGCTGCGTGAGATGTTTTTCCGCCGCGGCTGGTGAGGATACCTTCTGAAGCAAAGAATCCGTGGATATCTTCCGGTTTGGTCTCTTCACGCAGCAGGATGACCCGTTGACCGCCATCACGGCCAAGGGTTTCAGCACGGTCCGCATCGAACACCGCATGGCCACAGGCAGCACCCGGAGATGCCGCTAAACCCTGCGCCAATGGCCTGGTCTTATTGGCGGGATCCAGTTGAGGATAGAGCATCTGTTCCAGGATCGCAGGCTCGACACGCAACAGCGCCTCATCCCTTGTGATCAGCCCCTCCTGCTCCATCTCCACCGAAGTGCGCACCATGGCGGCGGCATTCATCTTGCCATTGCGTGTCTGCAGGCAGTAGAGGATTTCTCTCTCGATGGTAAATTCAAAATCCTGCACTTCGCAGTAGTGCTCTTCAAGATTCTGACGCAGCTGCTCAAGCTGACGCGCCATCTCCGGCATCTCATCGGCCAGCTCTACAATCTGCTTGGGAGTGCGAATACCGGCAACCACATCTTCACCCTGGGCGTTGACCAAATATTCACCAAACAGCTCGTTGTTGCCTGTGCCCGGGTTGCGGGTAAAGGCCACGCCCGTGCCCGAGTCATCTCCACGGTTGCCGAACACCATGGTGCAGATATTGACAGCGGTGCCATTCGCCATATCCGGCGTGATGTTGAACTCCCGACGATAATCGACAGCCCGCTTACCTGACCAGGAGTTGAACACTGCCTTGATCGAGATTTCAAGCTGCTCGTAGGGGTCTTGAGGAAAAGGACGCCCGGTCTGCTCCTCGATCACTTTTAGAAAACGCTCGCTGACTTCCTTGAGGTTGTCCGCAGAGAGTCCGACATCCTCGCGCACATGCGCATCCTGCTTCACCGCATCAAACTGCTTGTCAAAAAACTCGTCGTCGATGTCCAGCGCAACCTTGCCAAACAGCTGAATGAAGCGTCGATAGGCATCATAACCAAATCTGGCGTCTCCAGTTTGCTCGATCTCACCCTGCAGAGTTTCAGAATTCAAACCAAGATTCAGTATGGTATCCATCATGCCGGGCATCGAGAGCGCGGAGCCACTGCGCACTGATACCAGCAGCGGGTTTTTGGCATCACCAAAACCTTTGCCCGTGGCTTTCTCGACCGCAAGCATCTGCTCTCTAACCTGATCCATCACGGTTGCCGGCAACTCATTATCTTTTGAGTCCAGATAATCCAGGCAGGCATCGGTAGTGATAACAAAACCCGGGGGCACGTTCAATCCAAATTGTGTCATCTCGCACAGATTCGCACCCTTGCCTCCCAACAGCTTTTTATTTTTTCCATCGCCCTCGGTGAAAGAGAAGACCCATTTGGTGTTTGTATCAGAATTGCTGGACATAGTTGTTTTTTGCTCACTTAGTAGAGGATGTTAGACCCGATTAATGTATCAGGATGGTAGAGTCAACGATTGAATCAAAGGTAATTTCTCAATAACTCCGAGCATGTGAATAAAAATGCTATCGCATTTTAATCGTGGTCAGAAGACCACTCCTACGCCTGAAGCCAGTCAGCGTCGTAGGAGCGGTCTTCCGACCGCGAAGTGCACGGGGTTATTGAGAACTTACAATCAAAGCAAGATATCAAATGAATGACGCCATGGATATTTCACACATGGCTTGCAAGCATATCATGCCCGGCAGATGCGTTAATGCAAGATTGATGCATGACAGCATCAAGGATTTGGATGTGTGAATCGAATAGCGGGAAGCCTCTTGCAAAACTCCGTCATTCCGGCATGTTTTTAGCCGGAATGACAAGTTTTGGAGATTTACAAAGGCTCACTTTTTTATGCTTTCATGCATTGCTGTCTGAAATTTCAGCAACTCAATGATGTTCTCGAGATCAATGATTCCTACGAAAGCACCGGATTCTGTGATGGCGATAATTTTACTGTCGCTGTTTTGAAAGCGCTCCAGCACCAGCTGCAGCGATTCCGTACGCTCGACACTCTGAACATCAGCCTGCATGAATTCAGAAGTGAGTGAATGCTTACCTTTTTGACTCAGTCCCATGAGCAATTCATTCTGTCCGAGCACGCCGGTCATTTTATGCCTCGATAAAACAGGGAAATACTTTTGTGTTCCCGAAAGCGTCAGATCAACTGCTCGCGAAAGCGGATCATCCGGATGCAGAGCTTCATAATTGGTCTGCATTGCATCTCCCACTTTGACACCTGAAAGATTCGATTTCAGTGTTGCATTCTGAGATTCCGCCGCAGCCCCTATCCACACAAAAAGCGCGATAAAAATCAGAAAGGGGTTATACAACACCCCCAAAAAACCAAACATCAATGCGATAGACTGGCCAATAGAGGCCGCTACCTGTGTCGCCCTGACATGATCCATGCGTATTGCCAGTATCGCCCTGAGAATGCGCCCGCCATCCATAGGGAAAGCCGGTATCAGGTTGAAGACCGCGAGAAAAATATTCAGCAGCATCAATCGCTGCAGCAGACTGCCATCAGCAACTGCAAGCGGTTCTGCAGAGAAAAAGGCGCCATTGACACCGGAAATAATGAATAACAACAGTGCAATTACAAGATTAACCGCCGGTCCGGCGAGCGCAACGAGGATCTCTTCGCGAGGATCATCCGGCATCTTCTCCAGCAGGGCAACGCCACCAATCGGCAGCAGCGTTATATTGCGCGTTTTGATGCCGAAGCGTCGAGCGGTCAAAGCATGGCCAAACTCATGCAGCACAACGCAGGTGAACAGCAGCAGGACAAAACCGATACCGCTGAATACCGCCAACAGGGTTCCGCCTGCCTTCCAGTAGATGAGGCCCAACCATAAAATCAGGATAAAAAAGGTTCCATGGACATAGATGTCGATGCCAGCGATTCGTGCAATTTTCCATGACCATTTCATGCTGTTCTCTGCTGTGGTGGTAACATCTCAAAAAGTCCGTGCATTATTCGAGTATGCGTAGAATCGGGATCAGCCTTTCAGGGACGCGTGAATACGTCCATGTATGCTCTGATAAAACATCCCTGTTTTCGACCGCCATGGAAGGCGGAAGTGCCGAAAACGCAGGAGCATTTATTCGGCGGAAGCCCTGAAAAGCAGACTCCCAATCCTACTTCCTGCACGGAGTTATTGAGGTGTTTCACGCCTTCGTGCTCTTCGCGGTTAGTATCTCTCTACATTGAGAATTGCTGTACAGAATGAATACCGCATTTTATTTGCCTATGCAGAAACTGGAGAAGATCTCACCGAGCAGATCATCTGCGCTAAACTCTCCGGTAATCTCACTCAGTGCATTTTGCGCCTGGCGAAGATCCTCAGCCAATAATTCACCGGATAGAGTGCTATCAAGCGCTTTTTTCCCTGATTCGATGTAAGTGAGTGCTCGCTTTATAGCATCCAGGTGACGCCGTCTTGCTATGAATTCGCCCTCCTCATCTGCATGATAGCCCATGCTCTGTTTCAGGTGTTCACGCAATAGATCCACCCCTTCACCGGATTTGGCTGAGAGTGAAACGGTAACTCCATCTAATGCTTTATCGAAACTGCCATGAGCATCGACTTTATCAATTTTATTGCGGATCAATGTGACAGGGACATCTTGCGGCAGAAGAGAGAGATCATCCGCATCCTGGTCGACACCACCCTGTGCATCGTATACCCACAGGATCATATCCGCAGAGTCGATCTCCTCTCTGGCGCGCCTAATCCCCTCTATCTCTACAGTGTCATCACTGTGGCGAAGTCCGGCTGTATCAATCAAGTGCAGTGGCATGCCGTCTATCTGAATCTGCTCACGCAGCAGATCTCGCGTCGTACCTGCGATCTCTGTCACTATCGCGGTTTCACGTCCGCAAAGAGCATTTAACAGACTTGATTTACCTGCATTGGGCCGACCGGCAATCACCAGTTGCATTCCATCACGCAGCAGGGTTCCAATACGAGCGCTTTTTTGTATTTGTTTTGTTTTATCGAGGATTAACTGTAAGCGAGTACTCACTATTCCATCGCTTAGAAAGTCGATTTCCTCCTCCGGGAAATCAATTGCCGCCTCGACATAGAGGCGCAACTGAATCATCTCATCGACGAGTTGCCGGATCTGCTGTGAAAAAATACCCAGAAGTGAGCGGTTTGCCAAACGCGCAGCAGCACGTGAACCTGAGTCAATCAGGTCTGCAATAGCTTCTGCCTGTGCCAGGTCCAGTTTATTGTTCAGAAAAGCCCGTTCTGAAAATTCTCCGGGCCGGGCAAGCCTGGCTCCCAACTGCAGGACCTGCTCGATGAGCATATCCATGACTACCGGACCACCGTGTCCCTGAAGCTCGATGACATCTTCCCCGGTAAAGGAATTTGGAGCGGGAAAATAGAGTACGATGCCTTCATCGATGATCTCACCAT
>JAYELV010000242.1:0-2833 GCA_034717755.1 Pseudomonadota bacterium
AAAACAGGGATGTTTTATCAGAGCATACAGGGACGTATTCACGCGTCCCTGAAAGGCTGATCCCGACCCTGCGCAGACTCGAACAATGCACGGACTTTTTGAGATGTTACGAAGAAATTTTGTAACCATTAGATTCTTCGTGGTCTTCGTGAGCTTCGTGGTAAAAGTCTTTTAATATGTCGACACTCTAATGGCGCCTAGAGAATTGCTACAATGACCTTGAGTCACTTGCGTTCAAACAATGCCATCGATTCGACATGTGCTGTATGTGGGAACATATCCATGACGCCAGCCTGCAGCAGCTTGTAGCCATGCTCATTGACCAGCAGCCCGGCATCCCGTGCGAGTGTTCCCGGATAGCATGAGACATACAGGATTCGCCTCGCGCCAAGTCGAGGCAGCCATGGAAGGATCTCCTGGGCGCCGCTGCGGGGAGGATCGAGCAGCACTGCATCATACTGCTGCTGCATCCAAGATTGATCATCACCAGGCTCATACAGATTGGCAACATGAAAATCAGCGTTCGTTATGCCATTGTTATCAGCATTTTTCCGTGCCCGTTCAACCAGCGCCACATCACCCTCGATACCAGTGACGCTGCTGCAAAGCTGCGCCAGCGGCAGGGTGAAATTTCCCAGACCACAGAAAAGATCGAGGATGACTTCATCTGACTGCGGTTTCAGCCACAGCATCGCCTGGCTGATCATCTGGCGGTTGATGGTCGTATTGACCTGGGTAAAATCCGTCGGCAGGAACTCGAACTGCAATTGCTGCTGCGGCAATTGATAACTCAGTGTGACAGCATCTCCTTCGAGTGGTGTGACTGTCTGCGGCCCACCCTCCTGGATATAGCAATGCCAGTGTTGCCCACGACAATAGCTTCCGAGTATTTCAGCATCCTCAGCAGAGAGCGGTGACAGCAGCCTGAAAATGAGAATAACGGCTTCATCGCCCATCGCCACTTCAATCTGCGGAAGCTTGTCACGCACACTGAGTGATTGAATGACATCGGCCAGTGCCCCCAGTTTTTCTCCGATGGCCGGATGCAGCACAGGACAGCGCTGCATCACGGTAATGAAGGAGGAGCCGCGTTCACGAAAACCGATCAGCACCCTGCCTTTTTTGGCGACATATTTGACCCCGAGCCGAGCCTTGCGGCGATAACCCCATGGCTCGGAAACCAGAGGTGGCATGACCGTTTGCAGCTCGATGCCGGCAATATGCTCAAAGGCGTCCAGCAGAGTCTGCTGCTTGTAGGTGATCTGATAATCGGATCCCAGGTGCTGCAGACTGCAGCCGCCACATACCGGGAAATTCTCGCAGCCCGGTTCCACACGCTGCGAAGATGCCTGCAGGATTTCATCAACAACTCCCTCGTCGTAGCGACGCTGAACCCGGGAATAGTTGAAAGTCACTTTTTCGCCAGGTAAAGCACCATGGATAAACACGGTTTTTCCAGACACATGAGTGACCCCGCGGCCATCATGACTCAGAGACTCTATTTGCGCCTCGAAACTTCCTTGTGGAAGCTTTTTTCCGCCCCTCCTGCGTCTGCCCATCAAAGTTCACCACAGGCAGTCAAGATTTGATTGTAGTGCTGCCGTTCAAGTTCACCCGCAGTCAACAAATGACGCAGACCAAGATTGGCCGTAGCAATGACATTCGTCTGGCAGCGCTGGCACAGAGGTTCGATTCCCTGTTGCCGATACTGCTTCCAACTGAGTTCATCTCCCTGCATAGCCATGCCCTGCAGGCCGAAGCGTGATGCAATGGCTTCGAGCGAGTTGCTGCCAGCTTGCATACGTAGAAGCTGCTCAACAGTTCGCAGTGGCGCGGCATCAAATTTCAACTCATGGATCATGGAGCGAATGTGTAACAATGCATTGAGATCACGTCCCTGATCCCAGCAAAAGGTGTCGGAAGAGTCGTCCAGCACGTCGTGCAACTGCTGCAGCAACTCCACCTCTTCACTCTGCTGCATGTCAAAGCTGAATAGCCTGGCTCTCACATCGCTGATGACAATCACGCGGACAACTGCTATACGCGCCTGCCATGGCTGCAGAAATATTTGTTCGCGCCCGCGGGTCGAGACATGCTGATGAAAAAGCACCTTGGCGACATCTTTATCCTGAAGGTCTGCCGGCAGTTCGAACATCAGCCGTGCGCCGTCAATATCAGGCAGGGTTTCGAGATTCACAAAGAGTAGATTCATGGGGGGAGGTTTTAGGTTTTAGGTTTTAGGTTTTAGGTCTGATGCTCAGTGATAAACAGAGATTAATGTGATGTGAAATATCTGTGCCTATCTGTGTTCAGTAACTTCTCAATAACCCCGTGCAGGAAGCAGGGTTGGGAGTCTGCTTTTCAGGGCTTCCGCCGAATAAATGCTCCTGCGTTTTCGGCACTTCCACCATCCATGGCGGTCGAAAACAGGGATGTTTTATCAGAGCTTACATGGACGTATTCACGCGTCCCTGAAAGGCTGATCCCGACCCTGCGCAGACCTGAACAATACACGGGCTTTTTGAGAAGTTACTATGTTCATCTGTGGAAAATATTCAGACGTGCTTTCATTCTGCGGGAAACACACCGGTGGAGAGATAGCGGTCGCCACGGTCGCAGATGATTACAACCACTGTGGCGCTGGGATTTTCGATGGCGACATTGATTGCAGCATACACTGCCCCGCCGGAGGAGACGCCTGCGAATATTCCCTCTTCCGCCGCCAGCCTGCGCGTCATCTCCTCGGCCTGCTGTTGACTCACATCGAGTTCACGATCGACGCGAAACGCCTCGAATATTGTCGGCAGGTACTCCTGTGGCCAGCGGCGAATAC
>JAYELV010000243.1:0-2824 GCA_034717755.1 Pseudomonadota bacterium
TTCCGGAAAACGCCGTGAATACATCCATGTAGGCTCGAGTCGGCGTCCCTGCCTCCTACGTTTCCAGCAGATACACCCGAAAACAGTGACTTGCGTGGCTAATATATCAACAAGCTGAATAGTTACCTTTTATCAACAATAAAAATCACTTCACCCAGGGATAGGGGTAACCGCCGGCCAGGGCGCGCGACAGTTTCTTGTCGTGTCCATAGATATCGTCATAAAAGAAGATTTTTCCATCCTGGTGCACCACCACCGTGGTGTAGAGGACGAATACCTGGATATCTGATTTCAACTTGACGGTCGTTGCCTTGCCGGACTCCATGGTTTTTTTCAAACGCGCCTTTGTCCAGGTGTCGCCCTGTCCATCCAGTGCAGTAATATACTCAGCCATTGCCAGCGGGTCCTCGAGACGAATACAGCCGTGACTGTAGTCGCGCTTGGATTTGGCAAACAGGCTTTGCGCCGGGGTGCCGTGCATATAGACGGAATATTTGTTGGGGAACATGAATTTCACCAGCCCCAGTGAGTTGTGATTTCCTGGCGTCTGGCGAATTCTCAGCGAGCCGTTCAGCAGACCTCTTTTGCTGCTGCTGTTATAGGGGTGGCTGTTGCCCTCGCCATCGACGATTTCATAATGCTTCTTGCGCAGATATGAAGGATCCTTGTCCAGCTTGGGGATTAACTCCCCTTTTGTAATGCTGGTGGGTACATTCCAGTAGGGCGCCAGAACCAGGTGATTCATTTTCTTGTTGAACACCGGCGTTTGATTGCGCGGGTAGGCTTTCCCCACCACGACATTCATCTCCAGTTTCAGTTGGTATTTCTGCTCACCAACCTTGCGGTAAGCACGGGCGCGGAATTCCGGCAGGTTGACGATCACCGGGTTTTGACCAAAATCATTGGGGAACCAGCGAAAGCGTTCCATGGCGAGAGTGATCTGGTCGACGCGTTTTTTCATCGGCGTATTGAGTTGGCGGAATGTCCCTTTGCCAAGTACACCATCCTCATCGATGCCGTGCCTCTTCTGAAAGCTTTTGACACCATTAACCACGGCGTCCGAGTAGTTGCTGTCCGACGGCGGCATTGATTTGAGATCACCAAGCTTGTGCAGCTTGTAGGCGAGTAGATTGACCTGCGCATAGGGGTCGCCGGGGTGAATCGTTTTACTGTCGGAGAGTCTTTCTGCGAGGCGTTGATCCCGCGTCAGTTTGCGGTATTTGGCCAGTGCCGGCAGCAGCACTCTGTATTGCGGAAGCTGCGGTTCAACCGAGTCTAGCTGCTGCCGGACATGTGAGGATCTTGTCAGCTTGCTGACGAATGCTGGAAGGTTGATACGCTTGTCCGGTATGTCAAAATCATTGCTCAGGCTTTTGAAATCTACCCGCCCAATGCGCAGATCGGAGATATAGCGCATCACACCGACTGTGAGTGCAACATCTACCTGGCTGAGATTTCCTGAAACACCATGCTTCAACGATTTTGTCAGCAATTCGCTGTCATAATCAACTGCATTGAGTCCCCTGGCGCCGGCATGGCTGAGAACCTTGACGATGTCTGTTGCTTCTCTTGTCGGCTTGCCGTTGCGAAACCACAGAGGTTTGAAATTGTTGCTGGCGTAGATCTCCTGCACATGGCTTTTGTAATCAGAAAAATCAGGCCAGTACATGGCCAGGTTTTTCCCGGATTTGACGATTTTTTCGATGGATGGGTTGGCGGCCGAGTATGCCGGGGTCAGCAGCAGAGTGAATGAGATAACAAGCGTAAAGCAGGACAGCAGCAGGCGTCGCATTGATAGGTTCCTTGATGGTTAAATTTGGATTATTTTGAAAGCCATGGAGTATAACAATAAAAAAAGTTGGCAGTCATCAGTAAAAGAAAGTTTGCAGTCATCAGTTTGCAGTCGTCAGCAAAATAAGAATTACAATCTCGAAGTGAAAAATAACGGCCAAGCGTATAGAATATGCTCCACTTGAATTTTTTCCACTATTTCATACACTCAACCTACAGGATATTACTCCATGAAACTGATTCTATTAGGCGCTCCCGGCGCTGGCAAAGGCACTGTTGCCAAGCTGCTCACGGCGATCGATGGTTCCGTACAAATTTCCACCGGCGACATTCTGCGCGCAGCCGTCAAGGATGGCACCGATCTTGGTAAAGAAGCACAAGGCTATATGACCCGCGGCGAGCTGGTGCCTGACTCCCTGATCATGGGCATCATGGGAGAGCGCCTGCTGGAAGATGACTGCAAGCCGGGTTTTCTGCTCGATGGCTTCCCGCGCACCATTCCCCAGGCCGAGGAGTTGAAAGTGCTGCTGACCAGGCTCGGTATCGAGCTGGATGGCGCAGTGAATCTGAATGTGCCGCGTGATGTGATTCTCGATCGCCTGACCACCCGCCGCACCTGCGAGGATTGCGGTGAGATCTATAACGTCAAGAGCAATCCACCCAAGGTTGAAGGCGTATGTGACAAGTGCGGCGGCAATGTCGTGCAGCGCGCCGATGAGACCGAAGAGGCGATCTCCAAGCGTCTCGATGTCTTCAATGAGCAGACTGCGCCCCTGGTAGGTTTCTACACCAATGAGAACATGCTGATCGATATCAATGCGACATCGAGTGACGTCGTAGTTGCAGATATCAAGAAAGCCCTGGGTATCTAATGCATGAGAGGGTCGATTGGTGACTCCTAACTATTCGTGGTCAGATGACCACTCCTACGCATGGAATCTGTACCTGGCGTAGGAGCGGCCTTCCGGCCGCGAAATGCATGTATACAGTTCAATGAAAGGCCGCCTTCGGGTGGCCTTTTGTTTTTTCAAAT
>JAYELV010000244.1:0-11264 GCA_034717755.1 Pseudomonadota bacterium
TTACACTTTTCCCTGTCATCCCGAGGGAAGAGAGGTACGAAGCTTCCGCGTCCTGCTCACGCCCCTCACCTACGTCCCTGTAGGCGAACGACGAGGGATCTTGCCGCACACAGCATAAAGATCTCTCTGCCGTACATGGATGTACAAATGCCGTGAGGGCAGGATGCACAGGAACGGCCTTCGTCGAGATGACAAACTGTAAACTGGTCATGAAGGATGCCGAATTTCCTTTGATAAATGAAGTGTGTGTTGCATAGGGTTGCTGAGCAACCTGCAACGATTTTTTATGTCATGATGCATAGATTGTTGTAAAGTTCGACCTTCAGAATCTTTACTTCCATACTCCTTTTCATCTATCCAGTAATTCTCTATGAACGACTCTAGCAACGAACGCGATCCTTTTCTCTTCGATATTGAGCAGCTTCGAACCCTCGCTCCGGAGCATGTTGTGGGTGAAGGACTGGCGCATTTTCAGGCGGACAGCGTCACTGATCTTGACTGGGGTGGTGACTCGCTGCGCGCGCAGGTGGAGGACCTCAAGACCGAGGATACCCTGCTGACCGGCATCTCCTTCGATGAAGAGGGCAACATCGATACGGTCTGCGACTGTAGTGATGAATCTCCTGTGTGCCGTCATGCCATTGCGGTGTTATACGCCTATGCCGAGGCATCCACAGAGGATGAAGGTCTGCGCGGTGCGCTGGATGCGGCCATCGAGGAACGCGTCAAGAGCGGCCGCAACGAGGTGGAGGTCAAGCCGGTGGGTGGCGATGCGGGATACGGCCCATGGAGCGCTCGCTCAATCGGCGCCAACAGCCGTTTTCCACGCAGCTACAGGGTGCATATCCGCTCGTTGACGCGGCGTTCCAACTACTGCACCTGCCCCGACTTTGCAGGCAATCAGCTCGGTACCTGCAAGCATATCGAAGCGGTGCTCAACAAGCTCGGCAAGCGCCGGGATTACGCCCGCCTGAAACGCCGGGGTGCGCTGCTACCCTATGTCTATCTTGACTGGAATGTAGAAAATGCGCCGCGTATCGCGTTGCACCGCGCAGCCGAGATGCCGGGAGACGGAGATCTGGCAGCGATACTGCAGGAGTATTTTAACGACCGGGGGGTGTTCCAGGGGCGCTTGCCTGACGAATTTTTTCGTTTCGCCGAGCAGGTGGAAGATCGTGAGGATATCGATCTGGGTGAAGATGCCGTCGCTCATGCCAAACAGTTGTCGGATGAGGCGTCGCACCAACTGCGCTCCGCCGAAATTCGACAATCTATCGTCGCGTCTGGTGGCCGTCTTCCCGGAATCCGGGCAAAGCTCTACCCATACCAGGTGGAAGGGGTTGCTTTTCTCGCTGCCAACGGCAGGGCATTGCTGGCCGATGACATGGGTCTGGGCAAGACTCTGCAGGCGATCGCAGCAGCCGGCTGGCTGCATCAAAATGCCAATGCCGAACGGGTGCTGATCATCTGTCCAGCCTCTTTGAAACACCAGTGGGCCAGGGAGATTGAAAAATTCACCGAGATCGACGCGCAGATCATCCAGGGAAATGCCGAGGCCAGGGGGGTGCAGTACCGGCGTCGCAACGCCTTCACCATCATCAACTACGAGCTGGTGCTGCGCGACCTGTCGGTCATCAACGAGCTCTACACTCCCGATCTGCTGATCCTCGACGAGGCGCAGCGGATCAAGAACTGGCGCACCCAGATCGCCACTGCCATCAAGCTGATTCCTTCACGCTACGCTTTCGTGCTCACAGGTACACCGCTCGAAAACCGTCTGGAAGATCTCTATAGCCTGATGCAGGTGGTCGATTCGCGTGTACTCGGTCCCCTGTGGCGCTACATGATCGATTTTCACATTACCGATGAGCGCGGCAAGGTGCTGGGCTATCGCAATCTCTCCATACTGCGCCGCCGCCTGGAACCGGTAATGCTGCGCCGCGACCGCAGACTGGTCTCTGACCAGCTGCCTGAACGCATACAGACGCGTGTTGATTTGCCCATGACCGAGCCGCAACAGGAGTTGCATGATAACGCCATGAACGCTGCCGGTAGACTTGCGACGATTGCCAAAAGGCGGCCGCTAACGCCTGGTGAGAAGAATCGCCTGATGGCGGCTTTGCAGCAGGCGCGTATGGCCTGCGACGCAGCAAGACTCGTCGACAAGGAGAGCGAGGGCTCACCCAAGATCGACGAACTGGAGAAGGTGCTGGATGATCTCTGTCTGCAGGGCGGCCGCAAGGCGGTGGTGTTCTCCCAGTGGACCATGATGACGGAGATGGTGGAGCAGCGCCTGCGTGAGATGGGTCTTGGGAGTGTGCGCTTGCATGGTGGAGTTCCCACTGCAAAACGCGGCGCCTTGATGGATCGTTTTCGTGACGATGACGCCATCCAGGTCTTTATCTCGACGGATGCCGGCGGTGTCGGCCTGAACCTGCAGAACGCCAGCGTGCTGATCAACCTGGATGTGCCGTGGAATCCGGCGGTGCTGGAGCAGCGTATCGCCCGTATTCATCGCCTCGGTCAGAGTGAAAAGGTGCAGGTGATCCTCATGGTCACCTCCGAGGGCTACGAAGGACGGGTGATGGAGCTGGTGCAGAACAAGCAGAATCTGTTCGACAATGTCATCTCGGAGGATGCCGAGGAGGATGTGGTCGGGGTCTCCGCCAAACTGCTGGAAAGCGTGCTTGAAGATCTTGCAGCTGAGAGTCCCGACAAGCGTGACCCGGTGGATGGCGGTCAGCCTGAGCTTGTGGATGAGGAGTTGCTGGATCCCTCTGCTTCAGAGTCATCGCCGCAATCTAGCGATCATGCAGAGAGTGGAAATGCCGCGCGGGATGCGGCGATTACTCAATGTATCGAGTCACTGCAGCAGCGGCTGGGGGCGCGCATCGAACGCATCATGGGTGCCGGGGGCGGCCTGATGGTAGTCGTTGACCGGGTGGATGAAGAGGCCTGGCGTTATTCGCTGGAGCTCTCCGAAACAGCGGACATTCAGGTTGCGCTGGTCGATCCGATCAGCCTCAGCAGCATGCGGCGGTTGGGTCTTGTTTCCGAGGATCAAAAGGAGGGGCTCTATTACGATGCGGCGCAGAGCGAGGATGTCGACACTGCCTCGCCGCTGATGCGCTTCGCCACGGAGCGTATCGAGGCAGCCGAAGTGTTGCTGCAGCAGGATACTTGCGGCCCCGCGCTGGAGCTGCTGGCTTCCGCCATGGTGGCGGCAGTTGCCGGGCGTGGTGAATTGACGCTGGCGCCTGCTGTGGATCAGGCAGGCATCTGGATATACTCTGAAGCCCTGCCAAAGGGCTGGATCGATGCGACGCAGGCTGCTCTTGTGATGCGCACTCTGGCGCTCCTGAATGCAGTATCAGTGCCTGCGGAGCAGCTGCAGGAGTTGCTGGCTGCGGCACGCGGGCTGGTCATCGAGTAGGGCTGTCCACTTTCTGTTCGATCAACGCGATTAATTCATCGACGCTCTTTACTTGAGAGATTTCGTCGGCATTTAGAAACAGCTCGATATCGCCTGCCTGTTTGCCTGATTGTTTTAATACGACAGGATAGTCGAATGTTTTTGCATGGAGTTTTTTAAACTCATCCTTGTGCAGGAACTCCATCTGCAGGCCGGTTCTCTCCCGGAACTTCTTCCAGGCTTTTTTCTCAGACAAGGCTCCATGGGTCAATGAACACAGGTCGCACTGGTAGGTTTGCGGGCTGAGCAGCTTGTGCCCGATATCAAACAGTGTATTGAGTTTGCCGCTGTTGGCGTTGTAGACGAAGATGAGTTTCATGGGTTTGTTCGTTGTAGGGGTGATACGGTCTCTTTGTGCAACTTCTCAATAATCCCGTCATTGCGAGGGAGCCTAAGCGACTGCGGCAATCTCGCTGGTACATGAGATCGCTTTATTTCGTTCGCGATGACAGCCATCACTGCTTTTCGTGTTGTTTGTGGGTATTGTGCAAGAAATCCGGGAGATTCTGGAAATGCTCGAGATCTTCCGGCCGGTCCAGGTCATGTTGCCAGGTTGTGGTTGTATTACTCCAGCCCAGTTGCTCCAGGCGATCCCGTGTCATTGCCCATACGTCTGCTGTTCCCCATGGCATCTCCCGAAACAGAGAGGCTGACGTCCGGCGCAGCCCCAACAGGTAGTAGCCACCATCGAATGCCGGGCCGGCCACTGCATCAAAACCGTTGTGCATGGCGTCGATGGCTTGTTGGATATTGCTGGTTTGCAGATTAGGGCAGTCCGTGCCGATTATGATAGCCCATGATGCTGATCGGAGCGTTGTTTCGAATGCGTGCTGCATGCGAGCTCCCAGATCATGGCCTTGCTGAGTTTGCAGAGCTATCTGATATCTCTCTGTGCATGACAAAAAGAAGGGATCCTCCGTTGAGGGTGTGCACCAAAGTGTAATATTCACCTCGTCGATATTTTGAACCCGGCATAGAGTCTGCTCAATAAGCGAGGCATGCAAATGTGCTGCAGCCTTTTCCCCCAGCGCGGGAATAAGCCGTGTTTTGGTCTTTCCCGGGATTGGCGCACGGGCAAATACCATGATACTGCCTTTGGACTGCGCTGCATTCATCGGTATTGACGCGCCAGATCCGCCGGATTGGCGCCCAGCCAATAGGCCAGGCGAAGCCTCCACATTAGAGCGATAGTAGGCAGTATCCCATGCGTCTCCCAGCGCCGGCTCGATGTGGTGAGTTTTTGCGAGAGGCACAGCGGTCTCCCCGCAGCTCTCTTCAGGCGCCTGCAGATCTCGATGTCTTCCATCAGTGGAATATCGGCGAAACCACCGATGCGTTCGAAAGTTTCACGATGGATAAAGATGCCCTGGTCGCCGCTGGCGATGCCGCTGAGGCGTGAGCGCCAGTTCATCATCCGTTCGACAATGCGCAGGGCAGCTGCATCTCCTGAAAGCCGGATATCGAAGCGCCCCCACTCCTTTTTGGAATCGTACAGCAAGTTTGTCAGGAGCATGTCCGTATCAGGAGTCATGAGGGTATCAGCGTGAATGAACCAGAGTAGATCGCCGTTGGCCGCAGCGGCGCCGGTATTCATCTGGGAAGCTCGTCCTGTTGTTGAGCAGAGTACACTGTCAACCAGGGGGGCGGCAAGGGAGATGGTATTGTCGTGGCTGCCTCCATCGATCAGGATAATCTGCTGGCCGCGCTCCCGCATGGGTTGCAGAGCAGTTAGGGTATCTGTAATCGCAGCAGCTTCATTCAGTGAGGGAATGATGATGGAGATCATGATTGTTTATTAGCTTGCATGAAACTTCGAGTAGAAACTGGTCATTGCGAGCGGAGTGCGGCAATCTATTGAGATTGCTTCGTCGCAGGCTCCTCGCAATGACGGATAATATAGTGTTAACTCAATGCCCCGCCGCAGCTGCTTCCCTGTCCTGCCGTGCAGCCGTAGCAGTGGTCGGCAATGGCGACCGGGTTGCCGCTCAGATCAAGCTGCATCAGATCCCGCAGATGCGGCCTGCCCTTGCCTGCTATTGGCAGGGGCAATTCGAGCATCTGGTTGAAATCACAGTCGTAAACATAGCCCTGCCAGTCGATGCTGATCAGTGAACGGCACATGAGTTCATCCAGGTTGGATGCAAGGTGAGCGCTCTTCAGCAGCACCATGTAGTCAGTAAACTCTCCTTTCGAGATCAGGGTGCTGCCAAAACGTTTGATCGGCATATTGGTGAGCGTGAAGAGCTGGTTGAAAAGGATGCCCAGCTTACCCAGCTCTCTTCTGTAATCTGCCTCCAGTGTGGATTGAGGCGGCGGCAAGGCGGCGCCTGCCGGGTTGAAGACGAAATTCAATCTGAGACCGCTGTCATCATGCCCATACCCTGCTGCATTGAGTTTTTTGATTGCGGCAATACTGTTTTCGTAGACGCCTTTGCCGCGTTGTGTATCGACGTTCTCCTGCAGGTAGCAGGGCAGGGAGGCGATCACCTCCACGCGGTGCGCCGCGAGGAATGCGTGCAGGTCCTGCTGGCCCGGTTCGTTGAGAATGGTCAGGTTGCAGCGGTCGATCACATGCAGGCCGAGCCCGCGGGCTGTAGTGACCAGGTATCGAAAGCCGGGGTTAAGCTCCGGAGCCCCACCGGTGAGATCGAGACTCCTGACGTCGTTGCTGCGGCAATAATCGAGAATCAGCTCGATGGTTTGTGCCGACATCTCTTCGGTGCGGTTGGGTCCTGCATTGACATGGCAGTGCAGGCAGCTCTGGTTGCACCTGTATCCCAGGTTGACTTGCAGAGTCGAGAGTGATTTCCGCTCTATCGCTGGAAAATCCGTCTGTTTCAGTAGTGCTAGTGTGGGGAGCATGGTGGTTCATTGTGTTGACTAAGGATCATATTATAGAACTTTCATTGCCTGCATTTCTTTCACATCTACAATAGCAATGTTCAATGTACCAATAAAGTCTCGATATTTTAAAAGACTTTTACCACGAAGCTCACGAAGACCACGAAGAATCAACTGGCTACAAAATATCTTCGTGTTCTTCGTGGTGAGTATCTCTCTACATTGAGAATTGCTGTATCTACAAGGTCATTGCGAGGAGCCTCAGCGACGCGGCAATCTGCTTGAGATTGCCACGATTGCAATGACACGCTCATTCGTAGGCCGGATGAGCGCTAGCGAAATCCGGCAACACAGCTAGAACACCAGCACCTTGTCAGCCGCAATGGTGCGCTCTGCCAGCTCCGGCATGGTGCTGCGCCGTGCGCCCTGCACGATATCATCGTCCGTCAGGCCGCGGGCATCCATGCATGTTCCGCAAGCCAGCACCTCGCCGCTGCGCGCAACGGACTTGAGCATCAGTTCGATGTTGTAGAATCCCTGCGGCACCTTCTGGCCACTTTTTGCACAAGTGACAGCATCGGCCATCAAAAACAGGGTGACTGTTGCATCTGCTTTGCTCAATGCCTTGGCCAGGCGCAAGCCATTGTAGCTGCGTTCCGTACCGTAGGGCGCGTCATTCAATATGACGAGCGTATTCATGGTTTCTCTCCTGCTGGTTTTCGCTTTGTTGATTTGAGTTGCTGTTTTTCCACAGGCGCATGCCGCCACATCTTGATCATGCGGGGCAGGAAGGCGGCCATCGCCAGCAGCGCCAGCGCCAGCAAGCCTTTTTGTATCAGCCCTTCGCCACCGGCAAGGGCTTCGCGTCCGGCGTATCCCAGGTAGGTGTAGGCGAAAGCACCCGGCAGCATGAACACAAAACTGGCGATGATGTAATGCGAGAGCCGCAATCGCGTCAGCCCCAGCGCGTAGTTGAGCAGGTTGTAGGGGAACAGCGGCACCAGGCGGACAAAGGCGACAAAACGCCAGCCCTCCTGCTCTACGCCCTCTTGCAGGCGCTTGAGACGACCGCCGGTTTTGCGTTCCACCCAGTCAGATGCCAGATAGCGCGCAACCAGAAATGCCAGGGTGGCTCCGATAGTGGCGCCGATGAGATTATAGAGCGTGCCGAGAACGGGGCCGAACAGGGCGCCTCCAGCCAGGGTCAGCACAGTGCCGGGAAGAAACACTACCGTGCCGGCGGCGTAGATGAAGATGAATAGCAGCGGCCCTGCTGCGCCTGCATCTTCTATCCAGCGGGCAAGCAGCTGCGCATCGAAATGATCCCGATAGAGGATGGCCATGGCAATGCCGGCCACAATGAAAGCCAGCAACAGCATGCGCACTATGCTCTGATGCGTCTGAAAAAGTCGATGGGATGGGGGTTCGGGGGAAGGGCGACCTGGAGGTGCATTGTTATCCATTGATTGATAACCCTTCCCCCGTAGATTGACTTGCAGGAATGCTCTGATCGAGGAGCGTAGCGACTTGATTGGAGTTTCCTTACTTTTCATCGTTGCTCCATTGCCGGCGGTTGATCGTATACCCGCTGATCTTTCCCCTGAACGGCAACAGCAGCATACCTGGCAGCCAGCTTATCTGCCGGGGGTCATGGTAGTTGTGAATGCCGATGGTCATCTCTTCATGGCCCCCTCTGGGTTGATCACGATAGGTGCCGAAAACCCGGTCCCACCAGGGCAGGTTGAAACCGAAGTTGCTGTTGGCTTCATCGTCCTCCACGGAGTGGTGAACCCGGTGCATGTCTGGCGTGACCACCAGCAGGCGGAGTATCCGGTCCACTGCCAAAGGCAGCTTAACATTTGCGTGGTTGAACATGGCGGTGGCGTTCAACAGCACTTCAAAGATCACTACGGCAATGAGCGGCGGTCCCAGCAGCAGGATAGTGGCGAACTTGATCAGCATCGAGAGGATGATTTCCAGGGGGTGGAAACGTGCGCCTGTGGTCACATCATAGTCCGGATCTGCATGGTGCACCCGGTGCAGCCGCCATAGCAGGGGGACGGCGTGTACCATCACATGCTGCAGGTAAATGACCGCATCCATGATAATGACAGAGGCAGTCGTGGCAAGCACAAATGGCAAGTGGTAGTAGTTGAATAATCCCCAGCCCTGTTCGCGGGCAAACAGCGCCACTCCCACGGCAGCTGCTGGAAACAGCAGTCTCAGCACAATGCTGTTGAGAAAAACCAGTCCCAGGTTGTTGCTCCAGCGCAGGCTCTTTGAGGTGCTCAAAATCCTGCGCGGGGAGAGCATCTCCCACAGGGCCATGATGGCAAAGATAGCGAAAAAGAAACCCAGGCGGATGGTGACTTCATTGCCGAGAATCCAGTCGTTCCAGTTCATCGCTGATTTCCTCTGCTATAATCGATGTAGATATAATTAATTCAATAGATCTCTTGAATAATTGAATTATAGTTGAGCCTATCGATATGTCAACACAGCATTTCAAGCATGACCTCTTCAACCAGTTTGCGCGGGTCGCCAGGGCGATGAGCAGCGGTCACCGGCTGGAGCTTCTGGAGTTTCTGGATCAGGGTGAGCGCAGCGTCGATGCCCTGGCGCAGGTTTCGGGTCTTACGGTAGCCAATACTTCGCAGCATCTGCAGCAGCTCAGGCAGGCAGGCCTGGTGACCAACCGCAAGCAGGGTCACAAGGTGTTTTATCGTTTGAGCGGCGCGGATGTTTCGGCCCTGCTCGGTTCGCTCAGAGGTGTTGCAGAGCGGCGCCTGGCCGACGTGGACCGTCTGGTCGATGACTACCTCAAGGTGAAAGACAGCCTCGAGCCTGTGCCGGCTGCGCAACTGCTGCAAAGGGTGCGCGATGGCCTGGTGACCGTGCTGGATGTGCGCCCGCCGGAGGAGTATGCGGCAGGGCATCTGCCCGGCGCTATCAATATCCCCCTGGCTGAACTGGAGAAGCATCTGCATGAACTCGATCCATCCCGGGAGATTGTCGCCTACTGCCGCGGTCCGCACTGCGTACTGGCTTTTGATGCCGTCTCGAGGTTGCGCGGCAAGGGGATGACGGCCAGCCGCCTGGATGGAGGGCTTCCCGAGTGGCGGCTGCAGGGATTGCCGGTGGAGACTTCCTGAACAGCAGTGTATCGATTATTGTGAATCGCGGCAGGTTTCCGCGCTCTGCTCCAGTTCGATGGTGGTATGTGCAAAATCAAACTCTTCAAGCGCTGCCCTGAGCGCCATTTTGACGGCATTCTGGGTGTCACTGCTGATTGGCTTGTCGAGCAGCAGGTGGGCGCTCAATACATGCCGCTCGCCATCCAGCGACCAGACGTGCAGATGGTGAATCCCGGCGACATGTTCCAGGGCTTGAAGCTTTCCCCTGGTCTCCTCGGCGATACGGTTGTCGGGAGCGGCCTGCAGAAATAGCCGGATTGTCTGGCTCAATCTTTTCAGGACATTGATCAGGATGAAGAGAGTAAAGGCGATCGAGAGAATCGGGTCGAGGATGGGCCACTCGACGAACAACAACGCGATGCTGATGATCAGCACGGCCACCCATCCCAGCACATCCTCCAGCAGGTGCCAGTTGAGCACCTTCTCGTTGAGAGTTTTGCCGCCGCTGAGTTTGTAGGCCGCAAAGCCATTCACCGACACACCGAGGATGGCCAGCCAGATCATGCCGACGGCATTGGGCATCTGCGGGTTCATCAGTCTGGGCAGCGCTTCCGTCAGTATCCACAGGCTGCCGATGATCAGAATGGCGCCGTTGATCAATGCGCCCAGCAGCGATAAGCGGTGGTAGCCATAGGTGAATCCATCATCCGCTTCCTTCCTGCCGACTCGATCCAGCGTCCACGCGAGGCCGATGGCCAGGGTATCACCAAGGTCATGCACCGCATCCGCCATGATGGCTACGCTGTTGGTCAGCGCGCCGCCGATGAACTCGATGATGGTGAAAGCCAGATTGAGGAAAAAAGCGAGCCCAAGACGGCCGCTGCTGCCGTGATGATGATCGTGATGTTGACCCATGGTGAGAGATCAGCCGTGCTATCCCTTATGGTTTGATGGGAAGGTTTGCATCTTTCCAGCCAAAAAATCCGGCTGAATAATTCTTCACATTGGTGTATCCCATCTGTTGCAGGGTCCTCGCTGCCAGCGGGCTTCTCAGACCGGCGCCGCAATAGACGACGATAGGCGTATCCTTGCTGAGGGCCACACGCTGGGCGCGAAACTCAAGCCAGCCTCGCGGAATATTGACATCCTGGGGTGCATCGATTCTGCCATCCATACTCTGGATTTCAGTTGGTGTGCGAATATCGATCAAAACCATATCCAGCTCTTCATCCAGCATTTTATTCAATGCATCCGTGGTGATCAAGGCGGTCTCTTTTTCAGCCTGTTGCTGCAACTCGGAGCCGGGAGAAATACCGGCGACATCGGCCAGGGCGACAGGTGAGAGCAATGCAAGCGAGAGGCTTAGCAGAGAGGTGCGCGAAAAGAATTTATACATGATTTGATACCTTGCTGGTTTATGGAATAGGCGTTGTGACTTTGGGTGGACCATTTGCTACATCCTACACTAAGTCGTTGTCCAAAAATAACTTCCCGATCCTGCTTGCCCTGTTGTCCCTCTTCAGCGTTGCAGCAAGAGTTACATAACGCTGCTATGCGCCCCTTGCTGCGCCTTGAAGAGGAACAACATTGCGGCGCGATATCGGGAAGTTATTTATGGACAACTCCTAAGTCGTTGCCCGGGTAGACCAAAAGCCCGTGTATTACCCGGGTCCGTATAGGATGCGTGTCCATAAGCTGTGTAGGAGATTGCAATCTAATCGTACATGATGCAAGGTAGTCTTCAAGATACATCTCTTTGACTACTCGTTCAATCATCATGACTGACAAGATTACAGCTGCCTCTCTTCTCTGCCTGC
>JAYELV010000245.1:0-2793 GCA_034717755.1 Pseudomonadota bacterium
CCGACTGTGTGCAGCGGCAAGTGCTGGGGGAAGACGTCGAGATCAAACTGCATGCCATGGATGAAACCAATATCAGGGTGCGTGTCGACAAACTGGCGCGCATGATCAAAAAAGATGGCGGCAGAGGATTGATTGCACTGGTCGGCGTGCAGTCCAACCAGTATCCCCATGCCCTTGACCTGGCGCGGGAATTCCGCGCACGGGATATCCAGGTTGCCATCGGCGGTTTCCATGTCGGCGGCGTACTGTCGATGCTGCCGGGACTGACCCCGGAGCTGCAGGAGGCGCTGGATATCGGTGTGTCGCTATTTGCCGGCGAGGCCGAAGAGGGGCGTCTGGACCAGGTGCTGCAGGATGCCTGGCGGGGAGAACTGCAACCCATCTACAACTACATGGAGGATCTGCCGGAGATGGAAAATGCTCCAACTCCGTTCGCCCCCATCGAAACGGTCACGCATACCGTCGGCGGCCAGGCAAGCTTCGACGCCGGCCGCGGCTGCCCTTTTTTATGCAGCTTCTGCACCATTATCAACGTGCAGGGGCGCAAGTCCCGGTACCGCAATGCCGACGACGTGGAACGCATCATCCGCGATCACCTGGAGCAGGGCATCAAGCGCTTCTTCATCACCGATGACAACTTTGCGCGCAATCGCAACTGGAGAGCCATCTACGAACGCCTCATCGAACTGCACGAACAGCAGCACCTGAAATTCAACCTCGCGCTGCAGGTGGACACCATGTGTCACACCATCAAGGATTTCATCGAGATGTCCGCCCGGGCACAGGTCAGGCGGGTCTTTATCGGCCTGGAGAACATCAACCCGGAGAGCCTCAAGGGCACGCGCAAGAAGCAGAACCGCATCTCCGAGTATCGCAAGAACCTGCTGGCGTGGAAAAATGTCAAGGTATTCACCATCGCCGGCTACATCCTGGGGTTTCCCGGTGACACCCCGGAATCCATTTTGCGTGACATCGAGATCATCAAGCGGGAACTGCCGATCGAACTGCTGGAGTTCTTCTTCCTGACCCCCCTGCCCGGCTCACAGGATCACAAGGAGCTCGTGGAGCAAGGGGTCGCAATGGATCCGGATCTCAACAAGTACGATCTCAATCACGTTGTAAGTGCGCATGACAGCATGTCAAAAGCTGAATGGGAAGGGGTTTACCGCCAGGCCTGGGATCTCTACTACTCGGATGAACATGTCGAGACCCTGATGCGCCGCGCCATCGTCAGCGGCTTCAGCCCCGGCAAGGTGCTCGGCTCGGTGGTGTGGTTCTATGCCAGTATCGTGGTGGAGGGAGTGCATCCGCTGGAGTCCGGCTATATCCGTCGCAAATACCGCCTCGACCGGCGGCCCGGATTGCCCATCGAAAGCCCCCTGCTGTTCTACCCGCGCTATATCAGGGAGTTCATCAGCAAGCACTGGTTCATGCTGCGCCTGTTGTTGAAGTACCACCGCATGCGCAAAGCCCTGGATGCCGACCCTGAGTCCAAAAACTATACCGACCAGGCGTTGACCCCGGTAAGTAACGACGAACAGGATCTATTCGAGCTCTACGGCATGGAGACGGGTCAGCCAGCACCAAAAATAGAGGCAAAGGCATCCTGAATCATACAGATGATGTGAACTTTCGTGATAGCATAACCCGTAACATCGCAATATCTCCGCGCATGTGAGCAAAATGCTATCGCATTTCAATCGTGGTCAGAAGACCACTCCCACGTCTGACGTCATACAGAACTGTAGGAGCGGTCTTCTGACCGCGATGGATGGCAGAAGTACCTGCCACGATTGCGCACGGGATTTATGAAAATTCACCCCCCCTAATTCATGGGTAAAAAGCACCATGTCGGCAAGAGTCCCTTTTAGCAACCTGCCCGGACGCCATGAGCGTCATTTTTTGCGCAAGCTCGACAACCCGCTGTTTGACGAGCCTGTCATTGACTACAGTGATGAGGATCTGCTCGAGGTTCAGCGGCTCGACAACGATGAGCTGGTCAACTACCTCTCGGAACTGCGGGCGCTGGTGCAGCGCGCCATCCTTCTCAATCCCAATGAGGAGAGCCAGGTCATCCTCGATCTCAAGGCCGACCTGGATGAGTCCTATGAGAAAGCCTGCACCCTGGCCGATGACCAGCGCAGCAACAAGGAGGCAATTTCACAGCTGCTGGAGGTGGTCATGAAAACCGTGCGCAGCGCTGCCGGCAATGACACCCTTGCGCAGCAGCAACTCGAGGATGAGGTGCTGGCGCGCGCCACCCATTTCCGCCTGCTCGAACATCCGATCGTTGCCGACATGCTGGATCCCGACACCCGCATTCAACCGCAGGAGCTGGTTCCGGCACTGCTGAGTGAATCTGAAGAGGGACTTGCCGCCGCGCTGGAGATCTTCGATGCGGCGCAGCTTCAGCAAACGATTGCCGATGCCAGGCAGCTGCTGGGAAGCATGGATCCAGCGCCGGATGACGCACAGGCCAGATTTCAGCAGATCAAGGATCGCCTGGCGGGGATAAAGTAAAGAGATACTCACCACGAAGCACACGAAGAGCACGAAGCTATTTTTGTAACCAGCTGATTCTTCGTGGTCTTCGTGAGCTTCGTGGTAAGGGTCTTTTAAGATGTTGACACTTTATTGGGTACATTGAGAATTGGTAACTATTCAGTATCCTCTGAAATCAGCCATTAAGTCACTGCTATTGGGTGTATCTGGAGGAAACGTCGGAGGCAGGGATGCCGAAGCGAGCCTACATGGATGTATTTACGGCATTTTCCGGAAGATATACCCGGTAGC
>JAYELV010000246.1:0-2791 GCA_034717755.1 Pseudomonadota bacterium
GCGACACTGATACATCCATGTATGACGTAGGCTCGAGTCGGCATCCATGCCTCCTACGTTTCTTACAGATACGCCCGCAAACAGCGACTTGGCTGGCCAATTGATCAGCAAGCTGAATAGTTACATTCAATATAGAACAACGTATTGCCGAGCTCAAATGATGCGTGCGTTATTGAGACGTTTGTTGCAAGCGGGCCAGCTGAGCGTCATGCATGCGTCCCAGCAGGACAAGAGCGACTATAGCTCCCAACAGGGCAAACGCCATGTCACTCTGCGTATCCCACACATATCCCTGGGTGCCGAGAAATGCATCTGCACCACCGCCCATGATCTCAGCAGCGAGCCACTCCAACAGCTCATAAAAGGCGCTGAATGCCAGACAGACTGCGACCACGATGACATTCAACCAGCTGCGTCCATTGACAACCTCCTTACGCATCAGAATTTCACGCGCGGCAATGGCCGGCACAAAACCCTGCATGAAGTGACCGAGCTTGTCGAAATTATTGCGTGAATGCCCCAGCACCTCACTGATCGAGTCAAACAGCGGCACTTCTGCATAGGTGTAGTGGGCGCCGACCATCAACAGGATGCTGTGCAGCAGAACCAACACATAGAGCAGCGGGGTGAGAGGGAATGTACGGCGTGTCATTGCCATGACAAGCAATGCAATCAATGCCGGCAGAGTCTCAAGAATCCAGGTTGGATAGTCATGCGGGTTGATGGCAGACCAGATGAGAACGGCAAAAAAGATAACAAGCCACAACAATTGCATTAAACAGTCTCCTGGCTGTTCACATCCCTGCCTGTCGCAAGCTGATAGATCTTCAGCAGGTCATCCTCTGTCACATCGATGAATGAATCGATCTGACTCAGGGCGTACACCAGGTCCGAGTGATCGATCGGAGCATAATCCAGCGGGGGCTGTGCCGACTGCTTCGTTCTCTGCATCAGTGCTGCCGGGTATCTGCGCCACTGAAACAGCGCATTGAACAGCACCGCCACCACGAGTATGGCAACAACATTGATCAGCACAGGAGTCAGCAGGTAGTGATAGCCCAGCTGCTGAATGGATTCACCGCCGATCACGGCAGCCAGGGCTGTTGCGCCGCCCGGCGGATGAATACAGCGCAGATAGTACATAGCAGCTACGGAGATCCCGACAGCAGCAGCGGCGGCAAGAGTGATTTGCGGAATCCACTGGGCGCACGCCACACCAATCAGGGCGGAGACCAGATGCCCGCCAAACACATTCCACGGCTGCGCCAGTGCACCATGCGGCACCGCAAACAGCAGTACTGCGGTCGCGCCCATCGACGGGATAATGTAAACAAGGGAGTCTGCGCCGGTGAACCAGGCAGTGACCAGGATCGAAACAAGAATACCGAGAAAGGCGCCAACTGCGGAGATCAGTTTCTCAAAATGGCTGGCGTGATCCCGGCTCACGCCAAGATAGTCGAAGGCTGTTGTGCGCATCATTGAGCAGACTCACTCTTCAGGGGTGAACAGGTCGTTTATCTGTGATAAATGATGCGCTTCGTTCCTCAGCACATCCTACGACTGATCATGAGTCTAGTGGCAATTAACAAGCTTCGCAAGCCCATCCTACGTGAGATCGTCGGCCAGTGAGTCGCGTATGTCGCGTGAAATCGGTTCGTTGCTGTGCCTGTAGTTTTGATGATCGATGCCGGCGTTGATATCAGCGCCTGTGCGAACTGCCTCAGCCATCTCCGCTGAGAGTTCAAAACGCAGAAAATGCACCGCTGAAGTCTTGTGCTCGTCTGCGCGCTCGAGGTCTTCATCGGCAATGGCGTAGACCGGATCAAAGCCCTCTACCTGCATCCATACCTGCTGCTCGATTCCAACCATCTGCGTCAATGCCTGCTGACGCTCTTCGACATCGGTATATTCGATCATGAAGGTTGCTTTCCAGTTGCTTCCATCCGGAACCAGCGGGTTGTAGGTGTCCAGCTCCTCCTGAATGGCATCCGCTTCAAAGATGCGTTCGACGCGCAGCATCTCCTGGATCTGGTACTGCATGGTCAAGCGGTCTTCAAAATAGAGGGTCGCGTGTGGGCCAATGTGCAGCTGGCGGTTTTTTTTATGCGCCATCACAGTGGCGCGCATCTCAGCGCGCTGCTCTGCATACTGCTCCAGTGAATAGAGATCGTCTCGTGTTAAGTGCGCCATGGTCATATTCCGTAAGCTTTGCGAATCAGTGTCATCGGGTGCACAGCTTCAGTACCGTCATCGAGTCCGTGGGCAATTTGCCTGCCCGCCATGATGCAGTCGCTGGTGAGGTAGTCCGCTTCAAACTTGCGCACCCGGTTGACGACGGGGCGGGCGATTTTCATCGAAATCTCATGGAACTCCACCTTGACGGCATAAGTTCCGTCATGCCCCGAGCAGCGTTCGATGGTCTCGATTTCGGTATCAGGGATCAGCTGCAGCAGGTCGCGGGTCTTGAGTCCGATCTTCTGCACACGCTGATGGCAGGCGACCTGGTAGGCGACCCTGCCCAGCGGATTGTTAAAATCTGTTTTCAGCAAATCATGCTTGTGGCGCAGCATCAGGTACTCGAAAGGATCGAAGATTGCCTGCTGAACCTTGATGACACCCTCATCATCAGGAAACATCAGCGGCAGCTCCTGCCTGAACATCAGGGCGCACGAGGGAATCGGGGCTACAATATCCCATCCTTCATCAACAAGTTTCGCCAGTACCGGGATATTTGCCTCTTTGGCCCGTTTCACGGCCTCGAGATCACCCAGTTCGAGCTTGGGCATGCCGC
>JAYELV010000247.1:0-11151 GCA_034717755.1 Pseudomonadota bacterium
CATCGAAGTGGTGTTGCATAACGGTGAGCGTCTGCAGGCGAGCATAGTCGGCTCTGATCCTGACTCAGATGTGGCTGTGCTGCAGATTGATCTGAGTGATCGCAGTGTCAAAGCCGGGCAATTGCCCGTGATTACGCTGGGAGAATCATCCGGCCTGCGCGTGGGAGATGTGGTGCTGGCGATTGGCAATCCGTTCGGCGTCGGCCAGACTGTTACCATGGGGATTATCTCCGCTACCGGGCGCAGCCATCTCGGCATCAGCAAGTATGAAAATTTCATTCAAACGGATGCTTCGATCAACCCGGGGAATTCCGGTGGCGCCCTGATCGATGCGCAGGGAAAACTGATTGCTATCAACGCGGCTATTTTTTCCCATGACAGGGGATCACACGGAGTTGGTTTTGCCATTCCTGTGGATATGGTTAGAGGAATCGTACAGCAACTGCTAGACAGCGGCAGGGTTAGCCATGGTTGGCTGGGAATCGGAGGAGAGAATATGACTGCAGTGCTGGCGGACTCCTTTGGGCTGAAATCGGATATGCGAGGTGTGCTGATCACCCAGGTCTACAATAAGGGCGCCGCAGCCGAAGCGGGTTTGCGTCCGGGGGATGTGATAACCCGCATCGATGAAACGCCGATCAACTCCTCTTTTGATATCGTCAATACGGTGGCATCGAAAGCAGTGGGCAGCGATGTCCGCATTCAGGGGTGGAGAGGCTCTGCGCCTCTCGATCTCTCTGTGAAATTACAGGAGCGAGTAGTGAGTAGTGAGTAGTGAGGGGAAAGCAAGAACTCAGCACTCACTGCTCACTACTCAGATTTACGGGTTGAATTTATGGAAACCGGACAGTTATTGATCACAGCGGTACTGGTCCTGGTGCTGCTGATGTTTGCCTGGGGACGATGGCGTCATGACCTGATTGCCATGTCTGCACTGGTGTTGTGTGCGCTGCTGGGTCTGGTGCCGATGGAATCGGCTTTTTCCGGATTTAGTCACCCTGCAGTGGTGACTGTTGCTGCTGTACTGATCATCAGTCATGCCCTGAAAAATGCCGGTGTGGTTGATCTCGCCGCCTCCAGGCTCGGATCGGTGACGGGCAACCAGCTGGTGCATATCGGATTGTTGACGCTGGTGGTGACTTTCGCTTCGGCGTTTATGAATAATGTTGGCGCGCTGGCATTGATGCTGCCTGTGGCAATTGCAACGGCAAGAAAGCAGCAGCGATCACCCGCGTTGATATTGATGCCACTTGCATTCGGCAGCATTCTGGGGGGAATGACGACCATGATCGGTACACCTCCGAATATTATCATCGCCTCGATACGTGCGGATATTCCCGGCAAGGAGGCTTTCGCCCTGTTCGACTTTTCTGCTGTCGGTATCCCTGTTGCTGTGATCGGTGTCCTGTTTGTGATTCTTATCGGCTGGCGACTGCTGCCGAAAGAGCGCCTCGAAAAAAATGCAGTTGATCAGCTGTTTGAGGTGGGCGAATATCTTGCCGAACTCAAAATCACCGATAAGTCGGAGTTGCCGGGAAAAGATCTGCGTTCTCTGGTGATGGATGAAGAGTGGGATCTGCTGCTGGTGGGAATAGCGCATGAAAACAGCAGGGCAAGACCGATGATTTCAGACTATCGTTTTGAAAAAGGTGACATCCTGGTGGTGCTGGGACGAGCAGAGGAGTTGCAGCCGCTGATTGATCGATATGGTCTTGAGATGTTGAGTGCTCCGGGTGCCGCCTTTGCGGATGTGGCGCCGGAGGAGCTGACGCTGTTTGAGGGCATCGTCTCCGGTGACTCCCCGCTGGTAGGGCATGGCGTTCCCTACCTGCGTCGCAGGAGCAGTGGAACTCTCGCTCTCTATGGTCTTTCACGACATGGTGAAACACTCAGAAAGCGTCTGCGCAGGGTCAGGTTTCGCATTGGTGACATTCTGCTGTTGCAGGGAAAGCAGCAGCAGGTTGATGAGCAGATTGCGCAGTTCGGTCTGCTGCCGCTGGCTCCGCGTGCGCTGTCACTGGGGCAGCAACGCCAGGCAGGAGTGGCGCTGCTGGTGTTTGCAGCCGCCATTGCGCTGGGAATGCTGGAAATCATGCCCCTCTATATGGCGTTTCTTCTGGCAATCATGGCATACCTGATACTTGGTATTCTTCCTGTCAGGCAGCTCTATGATGAGATCGACTGGCCGGTCATTGTATTACTGGGGGCAATGATTCCTGTCGGTCAGGCGCTTGAGACAACCGGCACGACCACGCTGATGGCAACAGCGATAGCAGCGTGGAGCAGTGGCTTCAGTGTGGTGTGGGTGCTGGCTTTGCTGCTGGTCGTCACCATGTTCCTTTCGGATATTATCAATAATGCGGCAACGGTGCTGGTGATGGCGCCAATTGCGATAAGCCTTTCGCAGCAGCTTGAAGTTTCGGTGGATCCTTTTTTGATGGCGGTCGCTGTCGGCGCATCATGCGCATTTCTGACCCCCATCGGACATCAATCCAATACCCTGGTCATGGGACCGGGTGGCTATCAATTCGGCGACTACTGGCGCATGGGGCTGCCGCTGGAGATACTCATTGTTCTGGTCTCTCTGCCGATGATTCTTCTCGTGTGGCCTCTGTAACGGAGAGGTTGTGTGAATTCTCAAAAAGTCCGTGCATTTATTGATGCCAGCCGTAACAACTCAATAACTCCGTGTAATTCCGAAGCTTGTGCAGGGCTGGGGTTCGCTTTACAGGGACGCGTGAATACATCCCTGTATGCTCTGATAAAACATCCCTGTTTTATACAGCCCTGAAAAGCGAACCCCAACCCTGCTTTCCCGCACGGAATTTTTGAGGAGTAACAGCCAACCCTGCTTACCTACCCGGGTTTCTGGTAGCCGGCCCTCGCAAAATTCTTGAGAAGCTATGAACCGGGTTTTATTATGTCAGCTACCCCTTGCAGTTGTGCGGCAGCCACTCCACGGGTTGGGCTGCAGGTTGCCCGCCCCACACATACAGGGCTGTCTGTGCGCTGTCACACTGGTTGCAGCTGCTCCCGCATGATGCGGTCAAGGTTGATTTGTGCACTCTTCCCTTGCGTATCCACTGCTCAAGCATGCCTTCGACAGCTGCGGGATCGGCGTCAAAATGAAGAGCGATATCCGTTAGGGAGGCTTGTTTACGCTGCTGCAGATAGTTTTTTATTTCCAGTAGAATCATGCGGACGCCTGTGCGGGTTGCTTGATCTCTTTGACATCTTTGCGCGCCCACATCCGCAGCCCGATGATGCATGCAGCCAGCGTTAAAACCGATCCGCTGATCCAAAGAGACGAATAGAGGGAGTGCTGGGAAAAAGTGGCGATCTGGTAGAAATTTGTGGAGGCGATATAGGCGACAGATGTTGTCCACAGAGCAACAAAGCCGGCCCAGGCTCCTCCGGATTCACGTTTAATGGCGCCGATGGTGGCGACACAGGGAAAGTAGAGCAGGATAAACAGCAGATAGGCAAATGCGCCGACCCTGCCATCAAAACGCGAGGCCATGGCGCCGAATGTGCCTTCATTGACCTGCTGCGATTTTGCTGCGGAATGCGTATCTTCGACATTGCCGACATCCATTCCCAGCGGGTCATCGAGCATCTCGCTGACGCCTCCCAGGTTTTCCGGAACCGAAGCGAAGGCAGCGTAGATGGATGCACGAAAATCAAAGCTCTCTTCCCGGGTTTCACCGGCGTCACTCATGGCGAGGTTGGAGTAGAGCGTATCGAGGGTGCCGACAACCACCTCTTTGGCCAGCACGCCGGAGATGATGCCAAGAATAGCCGGCCAGTTGTCTTCATGAATCCCCATTGGCTCAAACAACGGCACTGCAGACTTGCTGAGACTGCTGAGTATCGATGTCTCGCTATCCTCGTTGCCGAAGGAGCCGTCCGTGCCGATGGAATTCAACAGATTCAGCGCCAACACCATGGCCACAATGATTTTGCCTGCCTCCCTCATAAAGAGACGCACCCGGTCCCAGGTGCGCAGCAGGATGCCCTTGATGGTCGGCAGGTGGTATGGCGGCAGCTCCATCATGAAGCCTGTGCTGGTTCCTGACAGCAGGGTTTTTTTCATGATCATGCCGGTCAGAATGGCGACAATGATGCCGATCAGATAGAGCGCAAACACGATGTTCTGGCCGTTGGAAGGGAAAAAGGCGGCGGCAAACAGGGCGTAGACCGGCAGGCGTGCGCCGCAGGACATAAAGGGGTTCATCAATATTGTCAGTTTACGCTCACGCTCACTCTCCAGGGTGCGGGTTGCCATCACTGCAGGGACATTGCAGCCAAAGCCGACGATGAGCGGCACAAAAGCCTTTCCCGGCAGGCCGATGGAGCGCATGAAGCGATCCATGACAAAGGCGGCGCGCGCCATGTAGCCGCTGTCCTCGATGATGGAGAGAAACAGGTAGAGTGCAGTGATAATAGGGATGAAAGTTGCAACGATCTGGATGCCGCCGCCAATGCCGTCCGCCAGTACGACCTGTAACCATTCAGGGGCGCTTGCACTGAGCAGAATTTCTTTGAAGCCACCGACGAAGATAGCGCCGGCGATGCCGTCGAAGAAATCGATGAAGGCGCCGCCGATACTGATGGTGAACATGAACATCAGATACATCACTGCAAGAAAGATCGGAATGCCAAAGATGCGGCTTAGCACCGTGCGGTCTATCCTGTCCGTCAGTGTGCGTCCGACACGCCCCTTCTCCCTGATGACGCTCTGCGCCAGTGAGTGGGCGTGGCTGTAACGGGTGTCGGCGATGTAGATGTCCGTCTCCTCGCCGGCGCGTTGTTCGATGCGCTTGCGCCAATGCTCGACACGCTCTCTTAAGTCGCTCTCCATGTTGCCGTGAGCGCTGGAATCATCCTCCAGCAATTTAAGCGCCAGCCAGTGTTTATTGCGCTGTTCACGATCCCGTATGAGCGGCAGAAGATCACTGATAGCCTGTTCAACACACTCTTCATGCGCCAGGCGGTAACCACCGGTAGAGCTGCCATTGATGACCGCAGCCATATTTGACAGCAGTGACTCGATGCCTTCACCACTGATTGCAACGATGGCAACGACCGGGCAGCCAAGCTCGGCAGAGAGCTTGTTTGTATCGATAGAGATCCCTCGTTTGCGCGCAACATCCATCATGTTCAGCGCCAGCACGATTGGAACTCCCATCTCCAGCAGTTGCACTGTCAGATAGAGATTGCGTTCGAGGTTGCCGGCATCGACGACATTGATAATCAGGTCGGCTTCATGACTGAGCAGATAGTCGCGGGTGACCTCTTCATCCAGCGAGCTGGCGTCCAGTGAATAGATGCCGGGGAGGTCGATCGCTGTGATGCGGTTGTCGTCGAACGAAAAGTGACCCTCCTTGCGCTCCACTGTGACACCGGGCCAGTTTCCTGTTTTTTGGCGGATGCCGGTGAGGGTGTTGAAGAGGGCGGACTTTCCGCAATTGGGGTTGCCTGCAAGCGCGATGGTGATATCGGACGATAGTCCCGTGTCGAGTTCTCCATTTTCGCAGCAACCCATGGTTTACTCCGGGGTATCGAGAGAGGAGATGAGCAGTTTGTCAGCGATATCGGCGCCCAGGGCAACACGGTTGCCGTTGTTGGCAACAACGACTCCCCGCCCGCGATGATGCAGGATCTCCAGCTCCGAGCCGACACGCAGCCCCAGACTGAGCAGCCGTCGGGAAGTTTTACGATCTCCCAGGAAGCTGGTGATGCACACATGTCCACCGACTGCGATCTGATTCAGTGATGCAGGATGGAGTTTGGCTGTGGCGGATGATTTTGTGTTCATATTAGCGAAACACTAGATAAGAATGATTCTTATTGGTAATAATGCAGTATTTTACTCTAAATGTCAATGACTCTAGTCAAAATGATCTTGAATAGATCGCGGCGGGTCTCTATAAACAGGTAACATACGGACTGATTAATCAAAAAAACTGAACCCTCTCATGAAACAAAAATCCATGATCCGCAGACTCCTGACCCTGGGTCGCGGGGTTGTCGCCGGCATGCCTGAAGATGCCGAACAACGCGATCCGTTACAACTCTTTGGCGACTGGTTTGCCGATGCTGAAAATAGTGGTTTACTGTTGCCGGAAGCGATGACGCTGGCGACTGCGACTGACAAGGGGAGGCCTTCGGCCCGCATGGTGCTGATGAAAGATTATGACGAGGATGGTTTTGTCTTCTACACCAATTACAGCAGTCGCAAGGCGGCAGAACTGGAGGCCAATCCGTATGCAGCCCTGCTGTTTCACTGGTCTGAGCTACAGCGTCAGGTGCGCATCGAGGGAAGTGTCAGCAGGGTGACAGAGGAGGAGTCGAGGGAGTATTTCGAATCGCGGCATCGCGGCAGTCGTATCGGCGCCTGGGCATCACGCCAGAGCAAAGTGTTGCCGGAGCGTGTGGAGCTCGAGCAGAGGGTGCGCGATTACGAGCGAAAGTTCAGCAGCGATGTCCCTTTGCCTTCATTTTGGGGAGGCTATCGACTCAAGCCTGAAACGATTGAGTTCTGGCAGGGAAGAGTCAGCCGGCTGCACGACAGGGTCTGTTTTGAGCGCAGTGATAGAGGCTGGAAGGCATACCGGATGTATCCGTAGGATAGTCAGATATCATCATTCCAGTCGGAATCCGATATTTCACCACGAAGGAGGTGGCTGCTCAATAACCCCACGTGTACGCTGTCATTGCGAGGGAGCTTAAGCGACTGCGGCAATCTTACGGAGATTGCTTCGCTGCGCTCGCACTGACAGCCTCCTGGCTCATTTACGGGTAACTGCTCAATAACTCCTTGCAAGTGAATAAAATGCTATCGCATTCTAATCGTGGCCAGAAGGCCACTCCTACAACTGGCGCAACATAATTTGTAGGAGCGGTCTTCTGACCGCGATCATGCACTCATCTGCACCCTGATTTTGTTCATCGCACTCTTCTCGATCTGCCGAATGCGCTCCGCAGAGACGCCGTACTCTTTGGCCAGTTCTTGAAGGGTTGATTTGGAGTCGCTCAGCCAGCGAGCCTGCAGGATAGCCCTGCTGCGCTCGTCAAGTTGCTCCATGGCATCGAGTAGCAGCCGTTGCTGTGATGAAGTCGCATCCTGCTGCTCGACGAGTTTTGCGGGTTCGGCGCTTTCGTCCGGCAGCCAGTTGCATGGGGAGACGCTGCGCTCCTCATCATCAACTCCCGGGGGAAGGTCCCAGGAGAGATCACTGCCATAGAGACGTGACTCCATTTCAAGCACGGTTTCGGGCTTGACACCGAGATCTTCAGCAACCTCGTTGACCTCCTGCTGAGAAAACCAGCCAAGGTGTTTCTTCTTGCTGCGCAGATTGAAGAACAGTTTACGCTGTGCCTTGGTGGTAGCCACTTTGACGATGCGCCAGTTGCGCAGGATGAACTCATGAATCTCGGCACGGATCCAGTGAACGGCATAAGAAACCAGGCGCACACCCTTGTCCGGGTCAAAACGACGCACAGCCTTCATTAAGCCGACGGTGCCTTCCTGTATGAGGTCCTGTTGCTGCAGGCCGTAACCGGAGTAACCACGTGCAATACGCACCACAAAGCGCAGATGCGGCAGCACCAGTGATTTTGCTGCGTCAAGATCATCATGATCCCGCAGTTGCAGAGCGTAGTTACGCTCCTGTTCGGCTGTCAGCATCGGTAACTTGAAAGCACTGCTGATGTAGCTCTCCAAGTTGCCTGAAGATAGTGTCAAGGCCATGGCTTCATTCATATAATTAAATCCTTAGTAATTTCCTGCGTAATAGTTTAGCACTCATTGAGTGAGAGTGCTAATAATCAAAAAAGTTCCATGACTAAAAGATAGTACTGAGTAACGAGGAGTGAGGACTTCAAACCTAAAACCTAAAACCTAACAACCTAAAACTTCCCCCTACTCCGGATTAATCGAAGAGAGATGCCGGCTGACGGCAAGCCAGGCTCCGGCCAGGCCGAAGCTGATGCCGATCGGGATCAGCAGCAACAGTGCCTGCCAGCTGAATGCGGAGAGTGATATAGTGCTATCGTAGAGTTCAGCGAGCCGTCCCAGTGGACCGCTGACGAGCATCAGCAGGATGGAGACCAGCAACCATGCAATCAGGGCGCCAAGGAGCCCGTAGATGAGACCAATATAGAGGAACGGACGGCGAATGAAGTCGTCAGAGCCGCCAACAAGACGCGTCACCTCGATCTCCTCTCTGCGATTCATGATCTCCAGGCGAATGGTATTGCCGATGATCAGCATGACAGCCAGTCCAAGACCAAAGCCGAGCGCCTGGACAGCTCGTCTGATCGCCTGGGTAATAGCCTGCATGCGCTCTATCCAGCCCTGATCATATTCGATTGAATCGGTGACTGTTTCCTGTTTGAGTTCGCTCGCCAGCTTTTTGATATCCATGCTGCTGTTATCCGGCAGCAGATGGATCAGCAGCACATTGGGCAGCGGATTATCATCCAGTGCATCGAGCGCATCACCAAAGCCGCTGTGGCTGCGAAACTCATCCATGGCGTCGGCGCTGGTGAGTAGTTCTACATGATCTATCTGAGGCCGGCGCTCGAGATCCGCCGCCACCCGCAGCGCTTTTTCATTCACGATTCCGTTTTTCAGAAACAGGGAGATAGAGGCGGATTGCTGCTGCTCGCCGGTCACGCTCTGGCTGATCTTCAACAGTGACAGCAAACTGGCGGGTAGCGCCAGGGTGATGCCGATGACCAGCAGCGTCATCATGGTCGCCAGTGGACGGCGGCGCATCTCCAAGTAGCTGCTATAAGCGGATCGCCAGTGCTGGTCAAGCCAGATCGAGAGGCGGCTGGCGGGTGTCACTCTCATGTCAGCTCTCCCTGCTGCAGATTGATAACGGGACGGTCAAGCTTTTTGATCAGCTCAAGATCATGCGAAGCAATCAGGGTGGTGATACCCAACTGATTGAAGGCAATAAAAAGCTTCATGATCTCTCGCGAGAGCTCGGGATCGAGATTGCCGGTTGGTTCGTCCGCCAGCAGTATCGGCGGTCTTGAGACAATGGCGCGGGCAATACCGACGCGCTGCTGTTCGCCGCCGGAGAGTGTGATAGGCAGAACTTTCTCTTTTTTCAGTAAACCCACCTTGTCGAGTGATGCGCGCACCCGCTTGCCGACTTCACGCACGGGAAAGCCTCTCACATGCAGGGGCAGGGCGACATTATCGAATACGCTGCGGTCACTCAGTAATCGGTGGTCCTGGAAGATCAGTCCGATCTTGCGGCGGTGTGCAGCTATCTCGTTTTTCTGCAGGCGGCCGATATTACGCCCGTCGATGAGCAATTGTCCTCGCGTCGGGCGCTCCAGCAGGGCGATCAGGCGTAGCAGGGTGCTTTTTCCTGCACCTGAGTGCCCGGTAATAAAGGCCAGCGCACCGCTCTCGATCTGCAGCGTGATGTTGCTGACACCATAATGGCCGCCGGGAAAGCGCTTGCTGACGTTCTCAAAGTGGATCATGATTCAAACAGCGCATCGACAAACTGAACAGCATCAAATGGGCGCAAGTCATCGATCCCCTCACCAACCCCGATGTAGCGTATCGGAATCTGTAACTTGTCTGCAATAGCGAACAGAATGCCTCCCCTGGCCGTACCATCGAGCTTGGTAATGGTGATGCCACTGAGGTTCACTGCGCGGTTAAAATGAATCGCCTGCTGGAGCGCATTCTGTCCGGTGCCGCCATCGACGACCAGCATCACTTCATGCGGGGCATCGGAATCTATTTTTTTCATGACGCGGACGATTTTCTCCAGCTCATCCATGAGGTTGGATTTCGTATGCAGCCGGCCTGCTGTATCTGCAATCAACACGTCGACTCCTCTCGCCGTTGCGGCCTCGAGGGCATCAAAGATGACCGAAGCGCTGTCAGCGCCAGTATGCTGTGCGATCACTGCAACTTCATTGCGTTCTCCCCAGGCCTGCAGCTGCTCGACAGCGGCTGCGCGAAAGGTATCGCCGGCAGCCAGCATGACGCGTTGGCCAGCATTTTGAAAGCGCTTGGCGAGCTTGCCGATGGTGGTGGTTTTGCCTGCGCCATTGATCCCCACCATCAGGATGACGCGGGGTTTGTCCTCAGCCGGTTGAGTTTCTTCGGCGTTGGCTTTTTGCAGAATCTGCAGCAGTTCGGTTTTCAATACACCCTGCAGTGCTTCGGGATCAGAGAGGGTTTTGTGTTTGACCTGTGCGCTGATGTCGTTGATGATGCGCATGCTTGTGTCGATACCCACATCGGCCGTAATCAGCAGTGTTTCCAACTCCTCCAGCAGCTCATCGTCAATTTTTTTGCGCCCGCTCAGAAGCGAGGCAAGTCCGCCTGCGATGGAGCTGCGCGTGCGTCCCAATTTATCCCTGAGGTTCGAGAGCAGGCCCGGTGCGGGTTGCTGGCGCCCCTGATTTTTGCCGGGGTGCTCAGCATCCGTGCGTTCTCTTTTGTTGCCAAATCCAAATACCATGGGTGTTATCCAGTTTGCGTTGCCGGCAGGATTGCGTAGTATCCCTGTTCAAACCGCTAAAATAAAGTGCAATAAGAAATTATGATGGACATTGTATTCCTGAGAGACCTGCGAATCGATACAATTATTGGTATCTATGAGTGGGAACGGCAGATTCGCCAGATTGTCGTACTCGATATCGAGATGGCGGCAGATGTCGCCACTGCCGCCGCGACCGATCATATTGATGACACACTCAATTACAAGGCTGTCGCCAAACGCCTGATTCAGTTCGTCAGCGAGAGTAAGTTCCAGTTGGTCGAAACACTCGCAGAAGAGTGCGTACGCATCATTCGAGAGGAGTTCGATGTTCCCTGGGTGCGTTTGACGCTGAACAAAAAAGGCGCTGTGCGAGGCGCCGACGGCGTCGGCATCATCATAGAACGCGGCAGCCGATCTGGCCGGAGTCATCACAAAATAGTGTGACCATCTGGAGTGATGATGATTATTCTATTCAATGCCTAATACTTAAAACCTAAAACCTAAAACCTAAAACTTCTCCTTTCTCGCCATCTGCAGAAAATGCTGCAGCCTCCAGGGGCTGATCGATCCCTCCTTGACCGCTTCTATGAGCGCGCAGCCCGGTTCGTGCGTATGACTGCAGTCGCTG
>JAYELV010000248.1:0-2786 GCA_034717755.1 Pseudomonadota bacterium
GTGCTCGCTGACCCTGATCGGATTCCAGCGATCGACTTCATCATAACGCAGCAATCCGGTGTAATCAGCACCGCGCGCCTGCCCCTTGAAACCTTCTCCCTGCATGGCGAGACACTTGTTGGGATTGGCAAGCCTGGCGATACCCATGCGGGTGTCTGCAGGGAAATTGAGATCATGTGTCAGGGTGCCTGTCGGGCACGCCAGTACGCACTGCAGGCCATCGCAGGAGAAGTCGCACGCCTGCGCTCGCGCATCGATATAGGGGGTGCCGTTGCCGAAACCGCTCTCGAGATCCATCAGTTTGATGGCGTTTACCGGGCACACCTGTACGCACTGCCCGCACTTGATGCAGGAGGCGAGAAAGCGATCCTCGTTGAGTGCGCCGGGCGGGCGCAGGCGGTTGACCCAGCCTTTGACAACCGGGATATACCCCAGCAGAGAGACTGCTACCACGCCGGCCGTGATGGCGGCTGAACGCAGAAAGCGGCGCCGCTCCTGTTGCTGGTGACGTTTAGAAACGACCCTTTTGGGCTTTGCTTTACTCTTAGGCATGTCAAACTCCTCTGGTCTTCTCTTTATTCGACTTCCTGCATCTCGCGGCCAGAAGACCGCTCCTACAATGATTACACGATGCCTTCGTAGGAGCCGGTCTTCTGACCGCGACTGATGTTACCCCTGTGCATCGAGCAGCAACTGCAGTGCATCCATCTTTTTCTCGACTCTCTTTTTCTGCTGCTGCTTAAACTTCTCTTTGATTGGTTTTTCATCCCGCACCAGCAGGTCCGGTTTGGTAAAAGGCGCCAGGCGCTCCAGAAAATCGAGGGTTTCAAGAATCGGTGAGCCCTTGAAAAACTGCGCGTAGGGAAGGTCGCGCCAGATACGGTCGGCATAGGAGTAGAGCTCGTAGGGCTTGTCCCCGACTCCATCTTTATCAAGATCGAAGCCCTCGTAATCACTCCAGTAATTTCCTTCCCATACATTGCGGTTGGCGGTCTTTCCTCCGCTGACGATGATCTGGGTAAGGTTGCCTACAAACTGATTACGTTTAAAGACATTTCCGGTCCAGTCATTGAGAAAGCGGATACCAATGCCATTATAGGCAATCAGGTTGTCCGTAAAGCGGTTGGTGGTATCCGGCTGAAATGGAGAGACATCGATATAGAGTCCGCTGGCGCAATAGAGGATCTGATTTCCCTCGAGAATGAGATCCGATGTCTCCTTGAAGCCGATACCGATGCCGGTGGCGCCCGAAGCATGCCTGATCGAGTTGTTGCGCAGTTCGATGCCGTCACTGTACATCAAAAAGATGCCAACGGCATTGTTGAAGTAGTTATTGCCCTCCACCTTGTTATAACGGGAGTACATGAAATGCAGCGAGTAGCGGCTGTTGGACGCACTGTTTCTGCTAATTGTGTTGTCCGCCGAATACCACACCACCATATCACGGGAATCCGTGATGACGTTATCGGTAACCTTGTTGTGAAAACTGTACCACATGCGCACCGAATCGCCGCGCTGTCCCAGGCCGAAAGATGTCTTGGAACTGATCCTGTTGCGGCGCACGATGTTGTGTTCCGATTGCTGCAGATCGACGCCGAAGAGAGAGTCGTCGATACGATTGTCCTTGACGACATTGAAGTTGCCGCGCACCTGCACCCCTGAATCAAGATCATTGTGTGATTCGCCGGAGTTGGTGAGATGCAGATTTTTCAGCGTCGCGCCATCGGTATCGAGCAGCACCACGGTGCCCTTGCCGCCGGCATCGATGGTGACCTTGTGTTCGCCATCGATGGTGATGGGCTTATCGATGACAACAGGACCTGCATAGATACCGGGGGGAGGAACCAGTGTTCCGCCCTCCTCCACGGCATCGACAAGTTCCTGCATCGAGGGATATTGCTCCGCTGAAGCGACTAGCGGAAAACCTGTCAACAGCAGCAGCACACAGGATGCAGTAATTCCGGGTGTAGAGAGATATTCACCACGAAGATCACGTAGAGCACGAAAATTTTTTTGTATCCAGTTGATTCTTCGTGATCTTCGCGTGCTTCGTGGTAAAAGTCTTTTTAAATGCAGATACTCGAGCCCCTGTCTCACTACTCTTCTTCTTTGAGCGCCTTGCGCCTCATCAGCGCCGCCAACGCCAGCAGCACCGACATCAGCAGCATCAAGCCGAAACCGATGGCCGGATAGGAGTGAGTCGTAAACTGCGCCACCTTGCCCTGGCCGAATACGGTCGGCATGAAAGGTTTGACCGTGAAGGCTCCCATCGCATTCAGGGTATGGCCATACCACCACAACCAGGCGGAGTATTCGATAAGAAAGAACAGCGGCAGCGCCATTGGAACCAGGATCAGCAGCCAGAAAAGCAGTCCGCTGTTCTTGCGCGCACCGAATACCAGCACCACCATCACCGCCAGGATTCCCCAGAAGAGCCCTTCAGCAACCAATGCCATGGTTTTGACCATTGGCCGGATCTCCTCCTGGTTGTTGAAATACTTGCCAAGACTGGCTGCATAGTGCCATGACATCATCTGCGAGCCGCTGCCGTCCCAGGTCAGGCGTTCGGCTTCAGGCTTGCGCTCCTGGGCTTTCTCAAACGTACCGCGCAGGTGGTCGATATTCGCCTGTTTCTCGGATCTTGTATCTTCAGCAGGTTGCACTGAGGCCGGACTCCCGACTTCAATACCCTGAGCATTACGGAGTTTGACCAGCGCCTCACTGGGTTTGGCATCGATCTCGTCGACATCAAAGCCCGGACGATCTCGTTCACTATCCTGGTCGAG
>JAYELV010000249.1:0-2767 GCA_034717755.1 Pseudomonadota bacterium
CAGAGCAAGCCCCGGTTCCGGAACATGCAGCGGATGGATCTGGACGAGGCATTCAAGGAGGAGGAGCATCCTTTCCGCATCGCCATCGTCTGCGCCATGTGGCTGACCGGCTTTGACGTGCCGTGCCTGTCCACGCTCTACCTTGACAAGCCACTCAAGGCGCACACCCTGATGCAGGCGATCGCCCGTGCTAACCGCGTGCATGAGGGCAAGAACAACGGTCTGATCGTCGATTACTGTGGCATCCTCAAACACCTGCGTAAGGCTCTTGCGACCTTCGCAGGTACAGTGGCAGGCGGTCAGGGCGGTGAGACCGATCCAGCAAAGCCGGAGGAGGAACTGCTGGTAGACCTCGCCGAGACCATCGCATTTGTGCGGGCGTTTCTCGACGAGCACAGCGCGTCACTGGACGACATTATCCGCAAGACTGGTTTTGAGCGCAACGCTGCTATCATGGCGTGCAAGGATGCAGCCAACAAAAACGACGAAACCCGCAAACGATTCGAGGTGATGTGCCGCGAGGTGTTCAATAAGTTCAAGGCATGCATCAACATCCGGGGCGTAAACGCGCACCGGGCAGACCGCGACGCGATCAACATCGTTTA
The DNA here is from genome assembly GCA_034717755.1 of Pseudomonadota bacterium. GTDB lineage: Bacteria > Pseudomonadota > Gammaproteobacteria > Chromatiales > Chromatiaceae > Sva-25. The sequence goes on from JAYELV010000249.1 coordinate 606, forward strand.
CAAGAGCTTGCAGCAGGACAGGGAGCAAGCCGACATAACAGACATCATTCGCGAGCTGCACCAGATAGTGGATGGGGCGATTGAGACAACGGCTGACGGAGTGACCGAAAAACATGACCCTTATGATATCAGCAAGATAGACTTCGACCGACTGAAGCGGGAGTTTGAACACAACCCGATGAAGCATACCACTGTCCAGAACCTGAGACACGTCGTCGAGCAACGGTTGCAGCGGCTGTTGAACCAGAACCCACTACGAACCGACTTCCAGCATCACTACGAAGAGATTGTTGCAGAGTACAACAGCGAGAAAGATCAGGTGACTATCGAGCAGACTTTTGTTGCCCTGCTCAAACTGGTTCAGGAGCTGGACGAGGAAGACAGCCGGGCAGTACGCGAAGGGCTGGACGAGGAGTCGCTGGCAATTTTCGATCTCTTAAAAAAGCAGAATCTCGGCGCATCCGAAATCAAGCGGATCAAGACTGTTGCTGTTGGTCTGCTGAAAACGCTGAAGGCGAAGAAACTTCGGGTCGATCACTGGCGCGACAAGGAGGCAACACGCGACTCTGTGCGGGTGACCATTCACAATTTCCTCTGGAGCGACAAAACGGGGTTGCCAGTGGAGAGTTACACTACTGATGATGTGAACACAATAACTGCTGAAGTATTCAGGCACGTTTACCGGGCATATCCGACGGTTCCATCGCCGTGCTACGCAGAAGCTGCATGAAACCGGGCAACCGAGATATTTACAGAACCGCTCCACAACGATCCGATAACAGCGGATATACGGCTCAAATCCCTGCGGTCGCCTGGACTCAAATTGTTTCGTTTCCATCGGTCACTCCGCAACTCCGAAAATACGTCCGAAGCGTATCGATCCCGATAAGAATATTCTCATAAAACGCCTCTCCTGTAATGTCCTGTTGTGTATTTCGTTGTTATGTCCTTGCACGTGCTTTGAATCTTGCCATCGAGCGCATCCCGGTACAACCGCGTGATCGCCCCGGCACGCTCAGACTCAACCGCCCTCGCCTCGATCCTGATGCTCGAAACGCCAGCTTTGACAATAGCAGGGATGTGATCGAGCATACACAGTTCGCTTGAATTTAAGAGATGCATCCTGCAGTCCGTATCCATCTGAAGCGGGAATGCGTACCCTTTCTCATCCACCAGTTCAAACCCGCAGTCCTCGCAACGAGCAGTACAGGAACCGCTGCCACCAGGTATCCCGCCTACTACGCAGTGCTCTGATTCCATGAGCGTGAGCCGCCCGTGCACGATGCACTCGACCGCACCGTACTTTGCGATCTTGCGAATCTCTGCAAGCGTAAGTTCAGGCGATAGCGTGACCAGCCCTGCACCATGTTCCACCCAGAATTCAAGCGACATCCGGTTAAAGACATTGAGCGGGCTGTCCACGATTATATCAAGACCGATCTCTTTCGCGAGTCTGAATGCGCCGTGATTGGACACCAGCACGCCGTCTGCACCGAATCGGATGGCTCCGGACAGTGCCTCTTCCACACCGCGCATCTGCGAGTCACTGATGATCCGGGGCGTGTTCAGGTAGATCCTGCGTCCGCTCTGGTGCGCATACTTAGTCGCAGTCTCGAGGTCGAACGCTTCCGCACCCGCCCCCTCTCCCCGGCATATCTCGCCGCCCAGATAGATTACGTCTGCGCCGCCAGCGATCGCGCTTCTCACGCCGTCCATGCCACTCACACTGACCGCGAGCGATGGCTTGGCGGCATCCACGACCAGCGCCCGCGGCTCTGCGGCTCGTATGATCCCGGCGGAATCCGCGGAACGGTCATGCCGGTGCCGGGCACGGGCACCGCGCCGCCATCCAGCTATCCGCGCATCAGCAAGCCGCGATACAGCATCACTCCGAACGCGGTTTAACTGGCTGACCGGGATGAATATGTCGCCCCCGCCCTCGATCCGTAGATCGATATCAGATTCGGATGCCTCAAAAACCGTGTTCCCGAGTTTTGCAAGCTGCCGTACGATCTCTTCCCTCGTCGTTGGTCTGCTGACCGCACGCTCGATTACGTACTCCGAGCGTACACGAACCGCGTTGTTATCACTGTCCTCGATCCGCAGTCCGAGCGGTGAGCCGACCGCGGCTTCTGCGGTGATGGTGACAGGAATCCTCCGCA
>JAYELV010000250.1:0-11070 GCA_034717755.1 Pseudomonadota bacterium
TCCGGGTTTTCCAGCGCCATGGCGCGTTCGATGACCAGTTCGCGGCTGAGAGGATCCAGTATGCCGTTTTGCTCGAGGGACAACAGCAGGCCTCTACTCTCCATGTCGATGCGTTGCACCTCTTCGTCAGAGTAGATGCGCATGGATGCCTGGCTGAAGTCACCATTTTCATGTAGAGCTCCCTGACGCCAGGCAAGTTCGTCCAGCCAGTCGAACGCCTTGTTGATCTCTCCCTCATGAAAGCCAACTTTCAGCAGGTGCTCCTCTATAAGTATTTGATCTGGAGGGAGTTGTTTCTCGCCATCCATGTATGTTTCGTAGATATAGATCAATACATCAATGATGTTCTCATTCACGGGACTTTACCTGATAAAGAGAGAGAGGCTGCTTCCCCTGGCGGGGAGAGTGAAGTGCGACAGATGCGATTGCCGGATAATGATTCAACATAGCCTTGCAGTTCAAGTATCAATAGCATGGAGGAAACTGCCGCCGGCGTCAATCTGCTTTTGTGGATAAGTTCATCGATCGTAAGCGGGTCGTAGCCGATGAAATTCAGCATCGAGAGGTAGCTGTCATCCAGTGGCGCTTGCTGATCCGTGCGTTGTTCTTTATCTCCGGCAGCATTAATTTCAGCACTCTGCTGGTGTTCACCAAGCAGCGGTGAGAGTTCCTCGAGGATGTGATCGGCGGTTTCCACCAGTTTCACTCCCTGCCGGATTAGACCGTGGCAGCCTCTTGCGAGCGGGTTGTGTATCGATCCCGGGATTGCAAACACCTCTCGTCCCTGTTCGGCAGCAAGGCGGGCGGTAATGAGTGAGCCGCTCCTGAGAGCGGCTTCGACCACCAGTGTGCCAACCGAGAGGCCTGAAATAATGCGGTTGCGGCTCGGGAAATGCCCTGCATTGGGTCCTGTGCCCGGAGGAAATTCTGAAATCAGCAGTCCTTCCCGGGCTATTGTGTGAGCCAGTTGCCGATTGATGGCCGGATAGACGCGATCCAGTCCGGTGGCGACTACTGCGATGGTGAAACCGCCGGCCTGCAAAGCGCCAACATGACTGGCGGTATCAATTCCGGTTGCCATGCCGCTGCAGATCCCGAGTCCGCAGGAGGCAAGGTGTTTTGCAAATTGTTTGGCATTCTCGCTGCCGCCGGATGTCGGGTTGCGGCTGCCGACGATTGCCAGTTGCGGCAGCTTGAGTAATTCGGGATTGCCCTTGAGAAAGAGTGCTGCGGGAGGACCCGGGATTTCGCCCAGCAAGGCGGGGTAGTCCGGATCACCCCAGGTGATCAGATGGTGATCAGGCGTCTCCAGCCAGGCGGAGTCAGCAGCGATCAGACTCTCATCCGGGTGCAGTATTGCTTCACAGATGTCGGGTTTGATCCCTGCGGCTTGCAGATGGCTGGCGGATGCGGAAAAAACAGCTGCAATCGAGCCAAAATGCTGCAGCAGTTTATGCATGCTTCTGGAGCCGACGCCCGGAGCGCGGATCAGTGCAAGCCATTGAGATTGAGTTGTTTTCAGCATTCCGTTGCCAGTTTCCTTGGTATGTTTTCACTATCTTCGTGCAGAGCCGGAATTCGCTTTTCAGCGCCGCTGTGAATACGTCCTTGTACGCTCTGATAAAACATCCCTGTTTTATACAGCCCTGAAAAGCGAATCCCGCCCCAGCTTACCAGTACGGGGTTATTGATATATTAGACTCCATGCTATTATTTTTAGAGAGATTCTTTTCTTAAGGACTATGCACCGGGTAACCGCTCCTGATGGAGCGGGTTGCACTCGATATGAGTCCAAAACTGACGCGGTGAAAAACACGGAAGATGATGATTTTTCCGGCGCTCTCTTCGGGAAGGGTTACAATTGGTTCCCCCCACATATTGCGGTTTTGCCGATCACCGGAACCATCACTGTATCTCGGCGCAAAGCGGTCTATAATACGACGTTGACCGGTATTTACCAGCAGCACATCACCCTGTTCAAGTCCATCGGCTGCACCCCTGTCGATGGCGATTACACTATATTGTCCCGCATTGGTAACGCCGCCGGGAACGTCAATGATATGCCCATCGACCTGCTGACTCGGTACTCCGGGTTGAAAATAGAGATTCTTGATTTTATTAGTGGTCGATGGAATTAAACGATCACCCTGCATGACCTCCATGGTCGCCGAGGTGATCTTGAGGGTTGCGGGATCACCATCGCGAAGCAGTTTTGCCGTGCCGATAAAGAGTGCGACTCTGCCGAGTACTTCGCCAGTGTCATGATCCTTGTAGAGATCTCCAGGCCGCACGATGTCGAAGTGTGTTGCCGTCGGTCTGCGTATTTTTTTCCCCGGCTTGCCCTCCACGAACCTGAAGCCTTCGGGGAGTTCGCCGCTGGAAGGAGGGAGTGTAACGCCTGGTGGAAGTCTCCAGGTGCTTGTGGAGGTGGGTTCGAAGTCGTCTTCCAGCGAACCGAGACGGCGGGCATAAGCGCGCTCGCCAGGGCCTGCAATCAGCGTGCCTTCGCGAAAAGCGATGATGTAGCCGGAGTTTTCGATCGCCCGGTCATCCAGCAGATAGGGCCGGGAGAGAAATGCGCGCAACTCCCGTAACGAGACGATGCCGATGGGTGAACCTTTTTTGCCTCTTCCCTGGCGCACCAGTCGCGGCTGACCGTTGACCCATGTCAGGCGTAAGCGGTCACCGGGGTAGATCAGATGCGGATTCTTGATCGAAGGATTGCTTTTCCATAGTTTGGGCCACTCCCAGGGATGCTGCAGAAATCGTCCGGAGATATCCCACAGGGTATCGCCTTTCGTGACAATCACCTCGTTGGGGTGGCCGTCACGCAGTTGCACAGCCATCAGGGGGGTGCACAGAAGCATTATCAGGATTGCTGTGAGCAGTTGTAATCTTGGTTTGGACATATCTCGCGGTTCCCGGACTCCACTTCCTCGATGCAGATACAGGAAATGAATGTGATTTTGTAACTATTCAGCTCTTACGGAATCGTCACTGCAATCGGGTATATCTTCCAGAAAATGCCGTGAATACATCCATGTAGGCTCGCTTCGGCATCCCTGCCTCCGACGTTTCCTCCAGATATACCCAATAGCAGTGACTTATTTTGCTAGTTTAATAAGATGCTGAATAGTTGCGTGATTTTTATATATCATAGACACTATGGAGGTATATTCTTGATAACCCTGCTCTCCTGTGCGGAGTTATAGAGAAATTACTCATAGGGAATATACCTGAAGTCGGCGATTCAGGAAACAGATTGAATCAAATGATGATGAGAATATGGCAAAACTAGAAATTCTGCACTTCCCGGATGCGCGTCTGCGCAATAGCGCACTTCCTGTCGAGGTTGTGGACGAGTCGATTCAAACGCTGCTCGATGACATGCTGGAAACCATGTATGAGGCTCCGGGAATCGGTCTTGCCGCCATACAGGTGAATGTCGCCAAAAGGATCATCGTGATCGATGTCAGTGAAAATCACGACCAGCCGCTGTTCCTGATCAATCCTGAAATCATTGAGATGGATGGCGAGGAGAGTTGCGAGGAGGGCTGCCTTTCTGTTCCCGGAGTCTTCGAAACTGTGACACGGGCCGAACATATCAGGGCGCGTGCGCTGGACAGGGATGGCAACGAGATGGAGATCGAAGCGGATGGTCTGCTGGCAGTCTGTATTCAGCACGAGATCGACCACCTCGACGGTAAACTCTTTGTCGACTATTTGTCAAACCTGAAGCGCCAGCGTATCCGCAAGAAAATGGAGAAGAAGAGTCGCCAGGCGGTAGTGATTTAATGCGTATTATCTTTGCCGGAACACCGGATTTCTCAGTTCCTGCGTTACAGGCGTTGATTGCATCCCGCCATGAAGTCGTGGCGGTCTATACGCAGCCTGACCGCCCGCTCGGGCGTGGCAGAAAGCTTGTGCATGGCCCGGTCAAGCAGGTTGCTGTCGATCATGAAATTCCAGTTTATCAACCGCTCGATTTCAAGGAGGCTGAAACTGTCGGGGAGTTGCAGCAGTTGCAGGCCGATCTGATGGTGGTAGTGGCCTACGGACTGATTCTCCCGCAGGCGGTCCTGGATGCACCGCAGCTGGGATGCATCAATATTCATGCCTCCCTGCTGCCGCGCTGGCGGGGTGCGGCGCCGATTCAGCGCGCCATTATTGCTGCTGACCGGCGCACGGGTATCTCAATCATGCAGATGGATGCGGGGCTGGATACCGGGCCGGTGTGGCTGCGTCGGGTTGTTGATATCAGCGCTAATGAGACGGGTGCTGATCTGCATGACCGGCTCGCACAACTGGGGGCGGATGCATTGATGGATGCACTGCCGCTATTGGGCGGTAAGGAGCATCAACCGACTGCGCAAGTGGATGAAGGGGTGACTTATGCACATAAACTCAGCAAGAGTGAGGCGGCAATCGAGTGGAGCGAGCCTGCCGCGTTCATCCATCGCAAAGTGTGCGCATACAACAGCTGGCCGGTTGCCTATACACAGCTGGATGGCAAACAGCTGCGGGTGTGGGAGTCACGGCTTGTCGATGCTGAGTGCAAGTTTGCGCCCGGCAGTGTTGTCAACAGCTCACCGGAGGGTATTGATGTCGCCACCGGCAAGGGTCTGCTGCGCATCATCAAATTGCAGCTGCCTGGCAAAAGAGCAATGTCCGCCGCAGACTTCCTCAATGCGCACTCCCTTGAAAATGTGGAGTTCAGCTAATGGCTGCACTTGAGTCGCGCGCTGCCAGTGCCCTGGTGATTCAACAGGTATTGCAGGGGCGCAATCTTGATGCTGCCCTGGGCAGCGTTGCCGACAGACTGGCCGAAAAAGAGAGAGCGCTCACTGCCGAGATCTCCTATGGCGTGTGCCGCTGGTATTTTCAACTGAATGCGCTGTTGGAGCTGTTGCTGGAGAAGCCGCTCAAATCATCACAGAGAGTGATTCATGCCTTGATGCTGGCCGGGCTCTATCAACTGCTGCATACCCGGATTCCGGCGCATGCTGCGGTATCGGAAACTGTTGCTGCAACCGGGAAATTGGGCAAGGGTTGGGCCAAAAGCCTGACAAATGCGGTATTGCGGCGTTTCCTGCGTGAACAACAGAGCCTGCTGCAGCAATTGCATGCAAATGATGCGGCAACGCTGGCCATGCCGCAGTGGCTGCTGCTGCGTCTGCAGCAGGAATGGCCCGGGCAGTGGCGCCGGATAGCAGAGAGCTATCTGCAGCGGCCGCCGATGACACTGAGGGTGAACTGTAGCAAAGCCACGGTTGAAGCAGCGCTTGCTGATTTGGCTGCAGCAGGATTTGCAGCACATGCGTTTGCGCAAATCGATTCAGCCCTGATGCTGGAGAAAGCTGCTGCTGTTGAATCGCTGCCCGGTTTTTCCGCCGGCTATCTCTCGGTGCAGGATGCCGGAGCGCAATTTGCGGCACAGCTGCTCGATACCCGGGCCGGTGACGAGGTGCTGGATGCCTGTGCGGCACCCGGTGGAAAAACGACGCATATTCTTGAACTCCAGCCCGATGCCAGAGTCACTGCTGTGGATGTCGATAGCGGACGACTGCAGCGTGTCGAGGAGAATCTGCAGCGCCTGGGACAGCAGGCGCGTCTGCTGACAGCAGATGTCTCACTGCAGCAGGGCGAATGGCGCGAGCGCAGTTACGAGCGGATTCTGCTGGATGTTCCCTGTTCCGCCAGCGGAGTCATTCGCCGCCACCCGGATATCAAACTGCTGAGAAAAGCAGGGGATGTGGATTCGCTGGCTGCTCGCCAACAACAAATACTCGAATCTGTGTGGTCGCTGCTGAAATCCGGCGGAGTGCTGCTGTATGTCACCTGTTCACTGCTGGCGGAAGAGAATCAGCAGCAGATCGAAGCATTTTTGGCCAGGCATGATGACGCCAAAGAGCAGCCGATTGCCCTGGCGGCGGGGCATAAACTCTCTGCCGGTTGGCAGATTTTGCCCGGTGAGTCGAACATGGATGGTTTCTACTATGCACTGTTAGGCAAGCGCTGATGTATTGCTTCTTAAGAGTTGTGTCATTGCGAGCGGAGCGCGGCAATCTTGATTAGTCCACCCGTAACCAGAGATTACTTCGTTCCTCGTAATGACGATGCAACTCTCTCATTGCGAACGAAAAGCTGATGCATTATTGCAGATGCTTTGTGACGATTATATTGATGCTGTTTACAGTCGATGCCGCAGCTGACGGCGTCAATGTCAGGGATGTGACGTTATGGGAAAATGAAAACAGCTATCTGCTGGATGCCGATATCGACTATTTTCCGACCGACACGGTGATCGATGCATTAAAAAACGGCATTCCCCTGACCTTCGAAGTGACTATCAGGGTGAGGGAGTCAGACAGCTGGCTTGGCTGGTTTGAGCGCGCACTTACAAAACGCAAAGTTCGTTTCCAACTGCGCTACCGGCCTCTGTCATCGCTGTATGAAATCTCCACTGATCACAATCAATATCAGCGCAATTTTGTTTCGTGGAAGTCACTCTTCAGCAATCTGGGAGAGTTGCGGCAGATCGTTATTGTCGACACCGGAGAGCTGGATATAAAAAAGAGGTACCAGGTCGAGATCAAAGCAGAGCTCGATATCAACAGTTTGCCATTGCCGATGCGTCCGATGGCCTATATTGATTCCGACTGGGAGATGTCGAGCGAATGGAGCAAATGGCCTCTTCATCAGTAATGAGGGCGGCATTCAAGGTCGTGCTGTCTGCAGCTCTGCTTGCCGGACTGCTGGTGTCGCTGCATCTCATGAGTGGTGCTGTCCAGAATGAGGAGAATCTTAACCAGCTCTATATCCCGCTGCTGATCTTCAATATTCTCGGGCTTCTGATTCTGCTGGTGGTGATTAGCGTCAGCCTGGCCAGGCTGATCAGGGCATACCGTGCGAATCGTCCCGGAGCGCGCCTGACCATGCGCATGGTGTCGCTGTTTGTGCTGTTGTCACTGCTGCCGGTAGCGGTCGTTTACTTCTACTCCATGCAATATTTGCTGCGCGGCATCGATGGCTGGTTTGATGTGCGGATCGATCAGGCGATGCAGGACTCTCTGTCGCTCGGCAAGGCATCCATGGATCTGCAGAAGCGTTATCTGCTGCATCAGACCCAGGAGTTGAAGAGTGAAATTGCCGAAAGAGGAGAGCAGAGCCTGATTGTCTATCTGGGAGAGTTGCGTGGCCGCAGCGGCGCTACGGAACTCACCGTGCTGGATGCGAATGGCCATATTATTGCGTCCAGAAATATCAATCCCGGTATCCTCATGGCGGACACGCCGAATAGTGCGATTCTGGGTCAGGTCGCTTCGGCGGGAGCCTATGTCGGTCTCACCCCCTATGGTGACGAGGGCTTGCTGCATCTGCGTGTGGTGGTGATGGACCGCATCGAGTCATTCTTTCTACAGGGGATCTTTCCGACGCCCGAGCGTATCAGTGGTCTCAGTGACAAGGTGCAGGGGGCTTTTGAAAACTATCAACGGCTCAGTTATCTGCAAAAATCTTTGAAAATAACTTTTTCGCTGGCGTTGTTGCTGGTGCTGCTGTTCAGTTTTTTTACTGCGGTGTGGGCGGCCATCTACTCTGCCCGCCGACTGCTGGCGCCTCTGGTCGATCTCGGAGAGGCGACAAAATCTGTTGCGGAAGGGGATTACACGACACGCCTGCCGCCGCGCAAAGGCAGAGATGAAGTTGAATTTCTGGTCTCCTCTTTCAATGCCATGACCCTGCGTATTGGCCACGCCAGAGATGTTGCCGCCAACAGTCAAAAACAGGTTGAGGATCAGCGCGCCTATCTTCAGACTGTGCTGGAGCATCTCTCCACGGGTGTGATTGCATTTAGCAGCGAGGGTGATTTGCGAACCGTCAACAGTGCTGCCGGCAAAATTCTCGCTATCCCTCTGGAGAACAGAATAGGCTGTCGCATTAGCACGCTTGCTGACGAGGAGCCGTTGCTGAAATCATGGTTCAACAGAGTGCAGGAGATCCGGGACTCAATGCAGCATGAACAGCAGGGTCAGGAGTCTCTGGATACCTACGAGGGCAGAAAGGTATTGCGCTGGCGGACCACGCCGCTGGTAGGCGCCGGCGGGCCGACAGGTGCGCTGGTGTTGATGTTTGACGACATTACGGACTTGCTCAGGGCGCAGCGCGAATCTGCATGGGGCGAGGTCGCGCGCAGACTGGCGCATGAAATCAAAAACCCGTTGACGCCAATCCAGCTCTCGGCCGAGCGTTTGCGCAGAAAATATCTGCAGCAGCTGGAAGATGCCGAGGTACTGGACAGGGCCACCAATACTATCATTCAACAGGTGGAAGCGATGAAGCGTATGGTCAACGCCTTCTCTGATTATGCCAGGCCATCGAAGCTGGAGAAGGAGTCACTGGTTTTCGATCAGTTGTTGCGCGCCGTTGTTGGTCTCTATGGAGCGGAGGAGGGTGAGATTTCACTCTCACTGCATGCCGGGGATGCGCGCCTGTATGCAGATTCTGTCAAGCTGCGACAGGTGGTGCACAACCTCATAAAAAATGCCCAGGAGGCGGTGCATGATCAGCAGCAGAGGAGGATCAGCATCAGCAGCAGAAGCGGCGAGCAAAAGCAGTGTCATTTTATCGAACTGGAAGTTGTGGATAGTGGTCCCGGCTTTGATACTGAACTGTTAGAGCGGGTGTTCGATCCCTACGTGACCACCAAGCAGAAAGGAACCGGTCTTGGACTTGCGATCGTACGCAAGATCATCGATGAGCATGGTGGCGGTATCTGGGTTATGAATCTCCCCCGGGGAGGCGCACGTGTTATTGTGCGTCTGCCTGAAGAGCGCCCCAATCAGGAGATCTGTCGCCATATGCCTCCACCATCCAAACGAGAAAGTGAATGAAGCATTCCTATATTCTGGTCATCGATGATGAGCCTGACATCCGCGAAACCGTTAAAGATATTCTTGAAGACGAGGGTTACGAAGTCGCCCTGGCAGAGAATGCCGCAGAGGCGCGCAAGCAGCTGCGGGATCGTCTTCCCGACATGGTGCTGCTGGATATCTGGATGCCGGAAACAGATGGTATTACACTGCTGAAAGAGTGGAAGGAGTCCAGTGGTGGTGAGCTGCCCAGCCCGGTGGTGATGATGTCCGGACATGGCAACGTGGAGACCGCCGTAGAGGCAACCCGGCTTGGCGCCTATGACTTCCTGGAGAAGCCGCTCAGCATCGCCAAGATGATGCTCACCATAGAGAGGGCGATCGAAAGCAGCACCCTCAAGCGTGACAGCAGTGTCCTGCATGATGCCATGGATCAGGAGCCTGCCGGAAGAAGCGCTTCCACGCTGCGTTTGAAAGAGCAGGTGAAACGCATTGCCCGGCACGACTCGTGGGTGCTGTTCACAGGGGAGCCAGGCAGCGGTCGTGAAACCTTTGCCCGTTATCTGCATGCCAACAGCAACCGCGCCGAACGTCCCTTTGTCGATGTCGTCGTCTCGGCAATTGCTCCGGGCAATGCGGCACTGGAACTCTTTGGTCAGGAGGAGGGCGGGCATATACAGTATGGCCGCCTGGAGCAGGCGCGCGGCGGAACCCTGTTTTTGGACGAGGTTGCCGATATGGATCTCGATGTGCAGGCGCAGCTGGTCGGCGTACTCGACAGCGGCACATTTCTGCGTGTAGGTGGATCCGAACCCGTACATATGGATGTGCGCATCATCGCAGCGACACAACACAACCTGGAAGAGCAGGTCAATCAGCAGCGCTTTCGGGAAGACCTCTTCTACCAGCTGAATGTCGTTCCGGTTCATATTCCGCCGTTAAGGGAGCATGCGGATGATATCCCTGATCTTCTGAATTACTACACCGACTATTATGCCAGGCATGAGCGCCTGCCTTACCGGGAGTTCTCTATTGGCGCGCAAAATTACCTGCGTCAGTACGAGTGGCAGGGCAATATCCGCGAACTGAAAAATGTGGTTCAGCGCCTGTTGATTCTCGGCGGTGATGATGAAATCGATGCTCAAGAGGTGGAGGCGGCAATCGGCGCTGCATCTTCGGTCAATACCGCAGCCGGAGGAGTGGTCTCGTTCGACCAGCCGTTGCGCGACGCGCGTGAAGAGTTTGAAAAAGCCTACCTGACCTATCAGCTGGAGAAGCATGAACGCAATGTCACACAGATGGCGGCGGAAGCCGGCATGGAGCGCACCCACCTCTACCGCAAGTTAAAAAGCCTCGGCATCGATGTGAAAGGGAAATGAAAACAAAATTGGCAGTAATCAGTTCGCAGTTGGCGGCAAAACCGAAAAAAAATCGGCAGTTCCTGTTTTATGTTTTTACTGCAAACTGACAACTGCGAACTGCAAACTGATATCTAACCATCCAGAATTGTTGAAAAATCAGAGGATACTCCTTCAGATTCGGAGTTTCCCAATAATAAATCCCCTCTGCTTGTTGACACTACCCTTGACTTGTAGCAAAATACGCGCTTCGTTTTTGGAGGGGTTCCCGAGTGGTCAAAGGGATCAGACTGTAAATCTGACGGCTCAGCCTTCGGAGGTTCAAATCCTCCCCCCTCCACCAGATTTTATGCCTTTGTCATCGGATTTCACCATGAGTGATTCTGGTCAAGGGTCTTTTGTCGTTATTTTTTACCCGATTTTTCAATGGGTTGAGTGATAAAAGGGCTGTTGTGAGGGCCGCGAAATCTGCGGGTGTAGTTTAATGGTAGAACTTCAGCCTTCCAAGCTGAATACGTGGGTTCGATTCCCATCACCCGCTCCAGTTTGATGGGAAAGAGGTTTGAGTTGAGATCTCCTCGCTCTTCCTTGATTCTGAAAAATTGCGCCCAGATAGCTCAGTTGGTAGAGCACACCCTTGGTAAGGGTGAGGTCGGCAGTTCGAATCTGCTTCTGGGCTCCATATAATAATATAACTATGAATAGTATTAAGATTGAAAAATTATTTTTGACTTACTCCGGAGATGCGTGATGTCTAAAGAAAAATTTGAACGTACAAAACCGCACGTAAACGTCGGTACCATTGGCCACGTTGACCACGGTAAAACGACGCTGACAGCGGC
>JAYELV010000251.1:0-11041 GCA_034717755.1 Pseudomonadota bacterium
GTCAATGGGATATAGACGCCATCAAAAGAGTCATGAACCACAGATAAACACAGTTTTTTTATCTGTGTTTATCTGTGTGCATCTGTGGAAAAAATAGCCGTGGTAATGAGTGCATAGCACCAGTATCGAGGTTGTTCTTGAATACAGAAACCTGACAAATAACCAATTGATTTTGTTCTTGCTTTGTTCCATACTTGCCTATAAGAGAACAAATAGAGAATATCAGTGTCCATCAATCTTACACGCCGCCAGCAGGAGATCTATGAATTCCTGCAGGACAATGAAGTTGGCTTCAAACATCCACCCACGCTTGCAGAACTCTGCAGTGCAATGAAGCTCAGCTCACGGGGTTCGATGCATAAACAGATCAGCGCGTTGATTGATGCCGGGTTAGTGGAACCCATGCAGCAGAAAAAAAGAGGCATTCGACTGCGCCATAGCAGCACCCCTCCCCCTGCTGAAAGCCTCGATCAACTGCCGATGCTCGGCTACATTGCCGCAGGTCAGCCAATTGAAGCAATCAACACAGCTGAAAGCATCGGCATTCCCTCCTGGCTGCACAGCTCCAGGCCCTGCTATGTGCTTGGAATCAAAGGAGACTCGATGATTGATGCAGGTATATTCGATGGTGACAGGGTGATTATTGCGCAGCAGGATCATGCGCATAACGGCGACATCGTCGTGGCGCTGATCGATGGCTCGGAAGCGACCCTGAAGCGCCTGCAGCAAACTCCACAGGAGGTCATACTGCACCCGGCGAACGCCGCAATGGAGGCTCAACACTACTCACACGAGCAGGTGCAGATCCAGGGTGTGCTCATCGGACAGATGCGGAAATATCACTGACCCGCTTCAATCAGATTCAACACGGCATCTGCGGCTTTTTGCGCAGCATTCTGCTGTAATTTCTTGTGTATCTGCATGTATCGATTTTTGATTTTATCAATCTGCTGTTGATCTGTCATGAGGCGCAGCAGCGCCGGGGCGATCTTTTCTGCCGTACACTGGTATTGTATAAACTCGGGAGCCAGTGCTTCTCCGGCGAGCAGATTCGCCATGGCAATGTAGTCCACCTTGATGCGCCGAAACAGCGTCAGCAGGCGATAGGTGATCGCATTGACACGATAACCGACCACCATGGGCTTCTTATACAGCAGCGTCTGCAAAGTTGCAGTGCCTGATGCCGTCAGCACTGCATCCGCCGCTTCGAGCACCAGGTCAGCCTGTTTATCAATGAGAATGCAGTCGAGGGCAGGGACCAGCTGTTTACGCTGCTGATCAAACAATTGATGGATGTGTCCGTTCACCATCGGTGCGACGATTTTCAAATGCGGTATCTGCTGCGCGAGCAAGGCTGCTGCTTCAAGGAACGGCTTCGAGAGGCGCTTGATTTCACCGACGCGGCTGCCGGGAAGCAGCGCCAGCAACGGCGCATCCAGGGGAAGCCCGAGCGCTGCTCTTGCACTGGCAGGGTTAGGGTTCAGCGGGACCTGGTCAGCGAGTGGATGCCCTACATAGATACTCGGCACCCGATGGCTCAGCAGAAACTCCTGCTCAAAAGGGAAGATGCTGAGCACCAGATCCAGGGCCTCGCGTAGAATCTTCACCCTCCCCTGCTTCCACGCCCATACGGTTGGTGCAACGTACTGAACTGTGGGGATTCCGGCCGCCTTCATCTTTTTTGCCAGGCCGAGGTTGAAATCCGGGGCATCGACGCCAATAAAGAGATCTGGAGGATTGTCGATGAGATGCTGTGCAAGATGCCGGCGAATACGCAGCAGTTCCGGCAGGTGCGGCAACACCTCGATCAGCCCCATGACAGTGAGTTTTTCCATCGGATAGAGGCTTTGCATCCCTGCCGCTATCATTTCCGGACCGCCGATCCCTGTGTAGGAGACATCGGCAATCCGTGCATTGATTGCCTGCATCAGGGCGGCGCCAAGGTGGTCTCCGGATGGCTCTGCAGCGACCAGCGCGATGCGTAATCCGGACAGTCTCCTGGAAGATTCTGAATGAAACGATTCGTTCAGAACTTCCTCAACGCACAATACTGCGACGGCTGTTTTGCAGAAAGTCGATCATCACGGCAAGTTGCGGGGAGTTGAGTTCAGTAATCCGTTCGATGGCTTCGTCGAGCTTGAGTCCGCTATTGTAGAGCAATTTATAGGCGTCCTTGATATGGCGCACAGTTTCAACATCAAAGCCTCTGCGCTTCAATCCTTCACTGTTGACCCCCCTGGGGGTGGCCGGTGACCCGGAAACCAGCAGATAGGGGGGGACATCGCGGTTAATCGCGGTTCCCATGGCGCTAAAGCTGTGTGCACCAATCGAGCAAAACTGGTGCACCAGCGTAAAGCCGCTAAGGATGGCATAATCATCGATATCCACGTGCCCGGCTAGTGAGGAGCCGTTTGACATGATGATATGATCCTTGAGCATGCAGTCATGCGCCACATGGGTATAGGCCATGAGTAAATTGTCATTGCCGACACTTGTTATCCCCTGATCCTGCGCCGTGCCTCGATGGAGGGTTGCATATTCGCGGATGGTATTGCGGTCACCGATTCTCAGCAGCGTATCCTCCCCCGAATATTTCAAATCCTGGGGAATCTCTCCGATCGAGGAGAACTGGAAAATCCTGTTGTCTTCACCGATGACCGTGTTTCCGTGAATGACGACATGAGAAGCGACACTCGTTCCCCTGCCAATCTTCACACCTGCGCCTATGACGCTAAAAGGACCAATGCTGACCCCATCAGCAATTTCACAATCTGCATCAATAATAGCAGAGGGATGAATCATCAGGTTTTCCGAGGTGTGCACATGATTTGTGCCGAGGCCGCCAGCTTTCCATCGACACTTGCCCTGGTATCGAACACCCAGATCGAGCTCCTTTGCTTGACAAAATCGACTTCCAGTCTTAACTGATCACCGGGTTCAACAACCTGCTTGAAACGTACCTTGTCGATACCGACAAAATAGTAAATCAGGCTTTTCCTGAGCTCCTCAGGCTGCGCCATCATGGCCAGCAAACCGGTACACTGAGCCAGGGCCTCTACGATCAAAACCCCCGGCATCACCGGCTTTACCGGAAAGTGGCCTGCAAAAAAATGCTCATTGATACTGACATTTTTAATACCAACCAGTCGCTGTGTCTCTTCGATCTCAATGACCCTGTCAACCAGCAAAAAGGGATAGCGATGCGGCAGGTACTCCATGATCTGCCGAACATCCATTATTGTTTCACTCATTTCGCAAATCCTGGTGGTAGTTCCCGAATACATGCCTTCTCGAGGCGCTGCGATTTATCATTTTATTACCACTGAAGACACAGAATAGACGCAAAAGAGAGGAGATGATTCCGTGTAGTCCGTATGTTACATGGTTTGTGGCTCTGTTCTCCAGACGGAGTTAATAATGTTACTCTGTTAGTAACTATTCAGTACCAGTAATGTTGTCGCTGTTTGCGTACATCTGTAGTTACTATTTTTTATGTGACTTCTCAATAATCCCGTGCATTTGTTGGGTTCGCGCAGGGTCAGTACCAGCCTTTCAGGGACGCGTGAATACATCCCTGGTCGCTTCCGGCATCCTGCCTCTGGCGACATTAATACATCCATGTATGTCATAAGCTCTGATAAAACATCCCTGTTTTCGACCGCCATGGATGGTGGAAGTGCCGAAAACGCAGGAGCAGTTGTTCGGCGGAAGCCCTGAAAAGCAAGTCCTAACCCTGCTTTTCTGCACAGAGTTATTGAGAAGTTACTTTTTATCGGGAGTCATCTCAGGCTCCTCTTCTACATAGCGTTCCTTGAGGCGTTGCAAGATTTGCTCAGAGATATCAACGCGGTCACTGACATAGACGACGCCAGCTTCAAAAACCATATCGATATTCTGCTCCTTGGCAATGGATTCAATTACCTCGGCTATCAGCAGACGCAGTCTGTTCATCTCCTCATTTTTTTGTAGCGCGATATCTTCTTCCAACTCGATACGGGCTGTTTTCAAGCGCCGCGCCTTGACCAGGATATCCCGCTCCAACTCTGTACGCTTATTGACATCCAGGGTATCACGCTGGCTTGTCAGCTCCTTTTTTGACTTGGAAAGGCTCTCTTCACGCAGGTTGAGTTCAGCTTCGCGCTTCTCATATCCCGCCTTCAGGACGGCTTCAATCGCCTTGACCTGGGGCGTGAACTTCAGGATTCTGCTGACATTGACAAAGGCCAGTTTATGGGGAGCATCGCCGGATTCAGCCATCGCACAAGAAAATGTAGAGACGATGAATGCTGCAATCAGCAACACCTGCAGGTGAAGATCTCTCATGCTGCCTAAAAGTTTGAACCAAAGGTAAACTGAAACTCTTCAGTCTCATCAAAAGGCTGCTCATTAAAGGGCGCTGCATAGCTGACATTCAGCAACCCGAATGGAGATAACCAGCTCACCGCAAGACCTGCGGAGTAGCGGAACTTGTCCGAATCAAAATCATCGACATCGAGGGAGACGTTGCCAAAATCGGCAAAGGCGATCAGGCGTACGCTCTCACCCAGGTCCATGAAGGGTGGCGGAAACCACAACTCGCCACCGCCGATGACCTTGAAAGTTCCTGCGATGGTGTTGCCATCGATGTCTGTTCCACTACCAATCGAATAGGATTTATAACCACGCACAGAACCCGGACCGCCGGCATAGAAGCCTTCATAAAACGGAAAAAGGTCTGTGCCGGAATAGGTATCACCCCAGGCGACCTCCCCTTTCAATGCCAGAGAGAGATGATCGGTGATGCCGAAATACTGTTTATGCTTGTATTTCAGCGTCCAGAATTCAAAATCACTGCCGGGCAGCGCGAGCATTACCCCTGCGCTGATGAGGGCGCCTTGAGAGGTAAACATCGCCGTATCCCTGGTGTCTCGCGACCAGGTAGCGCCAAGCTTATAGGTATTGATCTGCTGGCCATCCGTATAGAATTCGGAGATATAGAGCGGCGCCTCACTCTCATTGAAGTGGAGCTTCAGATACTCGAGATTCAGATAGACCCCGATTCTGTCCCACTCGCTGATAGGGAAGCCAAAATTGAGTCCCAGGATACCTGTGTCGGTCGCATACCTGGCAACATCAGTATTCAGTTTGGAAAAATCAGTTTGACGGTACATGATCCTGAAACCCTGGCTGATACCGTCAATCGTAAAATAGGGGTTGCGGTACGCAAGTTCCACGTAAGTATTGACATCACTGGTATTAAAACCAAGAGTCACATTCTTGCCGGAACCAAAGAAGTTGTCATCACTCAGCCTGGCCTGGAACGAGACCCCGCTGTCCTGTGAATAACCAACGCCCAGCATCAACTCGCGGGATTTTTTCTCCACCACTGTGACATCCACATCGACCTGGTCCGGAGATCCCGGAACTGGTCTGGTGGCAATCTCTACGCTCTCAAAATAGCCCAGGCGCAACAGGCGCTGTTTTGATTCGCGGACCCTTTCAGCTGAAAACCAGGCTGCTTCCATCTGCCGAAACTCACGTCGCAGCACCCTGTCGCGTGAACGGGTATTGCCGTGGATATTGACATTCCTGACATAGGCCCGCCTGCCGGGTTCGACATAGAGCGTGATCTTGACGCTCTTGTTCTCTTCGTCGATATCAGGAATGGCATTGACACTGGCAAGTGCATAGCCTTTGTCGGAGAGCGCCGCACTGATGGCTTCGGTGCTTTTGACGACCTGCTTGCGGGAGAAAGGCTCATTGCGCCGCAATTCTATCAACGGAAACAGCTCTTCAGGATCTACCACCGCCTTGCCGGCCAACTGGATATCTTCAACGCTATAGACATCCCCCTCGGTAATATTGATGGTGAGAAAGACATCTTCTTTCTCGGGACTGATATTCACCTGTGTCGACAGCACGTCAAATTTCAGGTAGCCGCGATCCATGTAAAAAGAGCGCAGACTTTCAAGATCCGCTTCCAGCTTCTGGCTGGAGTATTGGTTGTTCTTGGTAAAACGTGAAATCCAGTTACCTGTCGACAAAGAGATCTCATCGAGCAGATCGTCCTCGTCAAAAGCCTTGTTGCCAACGATATTGACACGTTTGATTTTTGCTGTTTTTCCTTCGCGCACATTGATATCGACTGCGACACGGTTACGCTCCAGCGGAGAGATCGTGGAGGTGATGATAACGCTGTACTTGCCACGGTCAAAGTAGGAGCGTTTCAGATCCTGCTTGATGTTGTCCAGGACCTGCTGGTTGAACACCCGCCCTTCGGAGAAACCTGCATCACGCAGACCAGTTTTCAGTTGATCAGTATCGAGATCCTTGTTGCCGCTAAACGTAATCGATGCAATCGATGGACGTTCGATCACTGAGACCACCATCACTGCGCCATCCTGCTCGAGCGATACATCTTTGAACAGGCCGCTCTTGTACAGTGCACGCACAATCTCGCCACCGGCAGTGTCGTCGACACTGTCGCCAATTTCAAACGGGATAAGAGTGAATACGCTGCCGACGGGAACCCGCTGCAAACCCTCGACGCGGATATCCCGAATAACAAAGGAGCCGGCATAAACAAGTGAGGAGAGAACCAGCAGCCCTGCTGCTAATAACGCATATTTTGTTTTTATCACTGTAAAGCCCCATGTGGGTCTGAAAAAAGTGCACCACTTCAGCAATTTGCTCGTTCACCTGCGTACTGAAGATAAACACATAACTGAATTGTTGCCGATTATAAAGGAATTCGTGATGTTGCGTAATGCAAAAAAAGCAGCTTTTGAAGCAGCGCCAGAGCTCTTTGACCCGCGAACAGAGGGAACAGGCGATAAACATCTGCTCGCGTCTTGTCTATTTTCGTGTTTTTCGTGACTTTCGTGGTTAAAAATTGAGTCACGGACCAAAAAAGCGATTCAAATCCACATAAATCGCCAGAAACATGATTGCCGCAATGATCATCAGCCCCACCTTCTGCAACTGCAGCATAGCGGATTCGGACAGCGGGCTGCCTTTGACTGCTTCGATCAGATACATAAACAGGTGGCCGCCGTCCAGCACAGGTATCGGCAGCAGATTGATGACACCCAGAGTAATACTCAACATCGCCAGCAAGCCGACAAAAAATGAAAACCCACCGCTGGCGGAATCACCGGCAATCTTGGCAATCGTCAGCGGCCCGCCCATATTATGCACCGACATACTTCCCGTGATCATGCTCCAGATGCCATTGAGTGTCAGTTTTGTCATGCGCCAGGTTTCATGCAGCGCCCTGGGCCAGGCTTCGATAACGCCATAGCGATCCAGAATGCGGTATTCATCCACGAATCCTTCGGGGATCGCGCTGCCAACACCGGCAAAACCAATCACTTTGCCATGTTCATCCTTCTTATCCGGACGGAGTTTCAGCTCGATTTGAGCACCCTCTCTGTCAACCACAAGCTGAATATCCTGCTCAGGATTCGCCCTGATAACATCACTCCAGGCTTTCCAGGAGACAACCTCCTCGCCATTGGCGAACAGAATCCGGTCACCCGCTAACAGTTGCGCACGCTCCGCCGCCTTGCCGCTGCTGATGACTCCAATCACAGCGGGAAGCGTTGGAAAACGGGGCGCCAGACCAATTTTTTCCAGCGAGGCCTGTCCCTCCCGCAATGGCGACAACATAGCATTTGTCAGTACGACAGAGCGCTCGGCATCGAACTCTCCACGCAGCAGAAGCTGCGCCGCTTGTTCAGTCATTGCCGCCTCGATCAAGGCCTGGTTGACCCTGTTCCATCCCGGGGTCTGATCATCATTGACGCTGACAATACGGTCATTTTCTCGCACGCCGGCCATATAGACCGTGGAGTCAGACGCCAGCTCCCCGACGTAAGATTTGATATCGATTTCACCATTCACAAAAACCGCCCAGTAGGCAACGACGGCGAAAAGCAGGTTGAACAACGGTCCGGCGGCGACTATGGCGCTGCGTACTGCGAGTGACTGGCGATTAAAGGCGTAGGGAAGATCCTCTTCGGCAATATCCTCCTCCTCGCGCTCATCGACCATCTTGACGTAGCCGCCAAGCGGAATTGCGGCAAAGATGTATTCGACGCCGCCTTTGGAGGTATGTTTCCATAGAGCAGGACCGAAGCCAATGGAGAAGCGCAGCACCTTCACTCCAAGTTTTCGAGCCACCCAGAAGTGGCCGAATTCATGAACACCAACCAGAATGACGATGAGAACCATCGCCCAGAAAACCATGGAGAGAATATCTAACATTATGTGCAATCAGACCATATGCGGGATGAATTGTTCCGCCTGGCGGCGGCTGCGTTGATCCACTTCCAACAGCTGCTCGATGCTCTGCGGCTGCAGCTGTTCGGCACTCTCCATCACTGCCTGGTTCAGCCGCGGGATTGCCGTAAAGGGGATGCGGCCGTTGAGAAAAGCTTCGACAGACACCTCGTTGGCCGCATTCAACACCGCCGGCATGACGCCTCCAGCAAGAACGACATCATACGCCAACTGCAGGCATGGAAAACGTGCGAAATCAGGTTGTTCAAAATCGAGGCGTGCAACTGCGAACAAATCCAGCGCTGCGACACCGGAATCAATGCGCCGTGGCCATGCCAGCGCATGCGCGATGGGGGTGCGCATATCGGGATTGCCCATCTGCGCCAGCACCGAGCCGTCAACATACTCCACCATGGAGTGAACCACACTTTGTGGATGCACCACCACCTGGATCTCATCAGGTGCAAGATCAAACAACCAGCGCGCCTCGATCACTTCGAGCCCTTTGTTCATCATGGTCGCTGAATCAACCGAAATCTTTTTTCCCATGTCCCAATTTGGGTGTGCACAAGCCTGCTCGGGTGTCACATGCTGCAGAGCATCCACGGAAATACTGCGAAAGGGACCACCTGAAGCAGTCAACAGAATACGCCTGACCCCCTCTTTGCCGCCATCTGCAGGCATACACTGAAAAATGGCATTGTGCTCGCTGTCGATGGGCAGCAGGGTTGCCTGATGCCGCTCTACTGCATCCATAAAGAGCTGCCCCGCAACCACCAGTGACTCCTTGTTTGCCAGCAATACGCGTTTTCCGGATGTTGCAGCAGCCAGCGCAGAACGCAGGCCCGCAGCGCCGACAATGGCCGCCATCACTGCATCTACCTGGGATAGCGAGGCCACAAATTCGAGTGCATCGGCGCCCTCCAGCACCTCTGTAGTCAGTCCCTGGCGAACAATCTGCTGACGCAGTTGTTCCGCCGCCAGCGGCTCGACCAGCACTGCATACTGCGGTTGAAAATCAATCACCTGTTGCAGCAGTTTATCGACACTGCTGTTCGCTGCAAGCGCAACGACCCTGTACAGATCGGGATGGCGCCGAAGCACATCCAGCGTATTGACGCCGATAGAGCCGGTCGACCCTAGCACCGTAACCCCGATCACTGCAGAATTCCACTGAGATAGAGTCCGGCGACAAACACCGGCGCACTGGCAATCAGGCTATCGATGCGATCCCAGATACCACCGTGCCCGGGCAGCAGGTGCCCACTGTCTTTCATATCAGCACGGCGTTTCACCAGACTCTCGAACAGATCGCCTGCAACAGAGACTACCGCAGTCAATAAAGACAACAGCAGAGCAACGACCAAAAGATGGAGGGTCGAATATGCCGACTCCTGAAACAGCAGCACAAACATCAACAGGCCCCACAGAGCCGCGGCAAGTAGCGCCCCGGCCATCCCTTCGAGCGTTTTTCCGGGACTCAGCACCGGCGCCAGCTTGCGGCGGCCAAAGGCTTTGCCGGTGAAATAGGCGGCTGAATCTGCAATCCAGATCAGAATCAGCAGTCCCAGCGTCAATTTTGGTCCAATATCCGGCAGCTCGTGCAGGGAGACCAAAGCCTGCCAGGCTGCAGTGAGCAGCAGCAACCCGAGCACCAGGATAAATGGCTGGAATGGCGCTTTGTGCAATGCTTTAGTGCGCCATGAAAACAGGGCGAATGCCATTCCCAACCAGATGCCTGCAGCAATCAGGATCAGGAAGTGATGCACCGTATCCGCGGCAAAAAACCACAATGCGGCAATCAATACTCCGCACAGGAACGCATACAGAATTTGTAACGCAAGGGTTTTCAGACCAGCCAATCGCGCCCACTCCCATGCACACAACAGCATCACGGCAGCCACGATAGAGGCAAACAGCCAGTGCTCGGCAGCAAGCACGCCCCACACAACGAAGGGAATCAGAATGATGGCGGTGAGAACGCGTTGCAGCAGCATCAGCTTGTCGAGACCTGTTCGCCCGTACGCCCGAAACGGCGCTGTCTGAGTGCAAATTCCTCGAGCGCCTTGTGATACTCGGCAACAGAAAAATCAGGCCAGAGGACATCGCTAAAGTAGAGTTCGGCGTAAGCAGCCTGCCACAGAATAAAATTACTGACGCGCAACTCGCCACCGGTGCGAATAAAAAAATCGACATCCGGGAGATCTGCAAAACTCAACTCTGCTGCAAAGTGCTGTTCATCAACATCAGTCGCAGCAAGTTCACCGTCTGCTACTTTCTCAGCGATGCTGCGCGCTGCTGTTGCAATATCCCACTGTCCGCTATAGGAGAGCGCAACCTGCAGCACCATTTTGTGATTGCCGGCGGTCAGTTTTTCTGCATCCGCGATAACCTGCCGCAGTGTTTTTGAGAGCGCCGACCTGTCACCGATAAAACGCACCTGGATCCGGTTGCTGTGCAGTTCATTGATCTCACGCTGCATCACCTTGATGAAGAGCCCCATCAAAAAGGAGCTCTCCTGCTCCGGCCTTTTCCAGTTTTCGCTGGAGAATGCGAAAACCGTCAGCACCTGAATCCCCAGATTTTTACTCTCTTCGACAATTGCATGCAATAGCCTGGACCCAGCCTGGTGACCGAAGGTGCGCGGCTTGTTTTTCTGTTTTGCCCAGCGTCCATTGCCATCCATGACGATAGCAACATGGTGCGGCAGGATAGAAAATTGAACGTTATCAGGCATGGCTGGCGCTATTAGAGAGTGGTAATACCTAGCGAGACCTAGGAG
>JAYELV010000252.1:0-11019 GCA_034717755.1 Pseudomonadota bacterium
AATTGGCCAGCCAAGTCGCTGTTTGCGGGCGTATCTGTAAGAAACGTAGGAGGCATGGATGCCGACTCGAGCCTACATGGATGTATTCACGGCGTTTTCTGGAAGATATGCCCGCAAACAACGACGATATTACTGGTACTGAATAGTTACTATTTTTTGTGGTCATTCAACATCTACGGGATCATCACCACATCCTACCTATTGGGACAGAATCATCCGAAGGACGCAGGTGAGGAATGTAGCGCATTGATCGCGAACATCTCCAGGCGCTGTTGCGCCCTCTGTCCACTGCCCGGCCAATCATCAGCGATTAATGATAGAACTGCAACTTGATACCTGCATCAATCATAGATTGGAAATGTTTGTCGAGAGAGTAAACCGGCGTATTGTGCTGTATAGCATTTTGAGCAATCAGCAAATCAGGAATACCAACACCACTGACTCCTGATTTCAGACAGCGCACCTGATTCTCGATAACCCCATTCCAGTCCGGAAGCATGTCGTTACTCTTTAAGCTCTTTAGCAACGCAACAACCTTTTTCTCACTCCTTACAATGAGAAAAGGGAGCAATTCCGCAAGAATCAGATCATTGACAACAATCAGGTTCTCATCAATCAGATAATCCATTCTCTCCGTGTTGTCTCCAGAGCGGAAGTAATCTATCCACACAGACGTATCGACAAGCACTTCCATTAATGCCTGCCCCTGAGTACATCAAGATCAACATCCAGATCGATCTTACCCTTAAATTTCTTTAAACTGGAAATCTCTGATTTTCTGATCAACTCCTGTAGAGCCAGAGTAATGACCCGTGTTTTTGTATTGATATGTGAAACGGCCATTGCTTGATGCAACAAATCTTCCGGTAAATCCAGCGTTGTTCTCATGGATATTTGCCTGCCAATTGATCGTATGCATAATATTAAGTAATCATGCATACAAGTCAAGAGTGAATATTGAAATCTCTCGCCCTGCATCCCTCTCCGGGAGAAAGGGATTTATTGGACAAATTACATGCTGCGCATCTACCAGTCACCGCTCCAACACATGCAGATGTGAGCGCAGCTGCTCGATTTGATCCATCAAGTCCAGCACCACGGCGGCGCCGGCAAGGTTCACCCCCAGGTCGCGCTGCAAGCGTATCACCGAACGCACCCGATACAGACAGATACCGGGGAATCGCCACTCGGAGACTTCTCTGCCGCGTGGTTCGATAATTCCTTCATCGACGAGATCGATGATCCAGTCGGCGTGGATGGTGCAGGCCCGGCTCAATTCCGCCAGTGACAGCATCACATCTTCGTCGAGAATCTGACCCTTTAATATTTCATTATTGGCGCTCATTGTTATACCCCCAGTCCGGCGCGTGGATTGAATGGCAACTCCTGCTGCATTTTCTCATAGAGCGCCTTTGCCTCGTCGCTGTCAGCCGGAGGCAGCGCAATTTTCAGTACCACGTAGATATCTCCGGGCGTTTTAGCGGGAATTCCACGTCCCTTGAGACGCATCTTGCGGCCTGAAGCTGATCCGGCCGGGATCTTCAGATCGATGACTCCCGACGGCGTTGGCGTCTTCACAGTAGCACCAAGCGCTGCCTCCCAGGGAGCCACAGGCAGCTCCAGGTAGAGATCGTGTTGTTCGACGCGGTAGAGTGGATGCTCCTTGAACTCCATTTCCAGATAGAGATCACCTGCAGGTGCGTCACCCGTTCCGGGTGACCCCTGGCCGTTGAGCCTGATCTTCTGTCCCGCCCTGATGCCTTTTGGAATCTTGACATTCAGGGTTCGGTTCCTGGTTGCCACATGACCCCGGGCATCGAGTTCCGGCGCCTGCAGAGTGATGGTTCGAGTTGCGCCCTTGTAGGCGTCTTCCAGATCGATCAATACCCTGGCGTGATGATCCTCACCACGCATGCGGTAACTGCGCTGACCTGCTTGCGCTTGTCTTGCCTCCTGGCCAAACAGCGACTCAAAAAAATCGCTATAGGCTGCAGAGTCACCCTCGGTAAAACCGCCGCCACTGAATTCAAATCCGGCATCCCAGTCAGGAGGCGGCGTAAATCCCTCGCCTGCGGCTCCAGCCGCACCAGCCTTGCCCAGTTGATCGTAAGCGACACGCTTCTCCGGATCCTTGAGCACCTCGTAGGCCTCACCGACCTGTTTGAACATCTGTTCGGCATCTGCTTCCTTGCTG
This sequence comes from Pseudomonadota bacterium, assembly GCA_034717755.1. GTDB lineage: Bacteria > Pseudomonadota > Gammaproteobacteria > Chromatiales > Chromatiaceae > Sva-25. The sequence goes on from JAYELV010000252.1 coordinate 2,195, forward strand.
ACATCAGGATGATATTTACGCGCCAACTTGCGATAGGCGCGCTTGATCTCATCCTGGGTGGCATCTTTCCCGACACCCATGATTCCATAATAATCTCTGTATTCCATGCATCACTCCAGCAGTGGTTTACGCATTCTGATAGGGAAAGTATACAAGCCATTCAAGCTCATCAAAAGTGCTCCACGAAAAGTATTCGTCTTTAGCGGGCCGGACAGTCGCTTCTCATAACGACCACGCATTGTCTGATACCGTGCAGAATTCAACAGTAGTTCTTTAGCAACTCCCAATCAGCGTCGCTTGAGAATTTGTGCGGGTATTACGATAGAATGGCATATCGATGCATAACCTTTGTTTCCATTCATGATAGATAACGATTTTCAGATTAGCGCCGAGGCTATTCGCAAGCAGATCAAGGTGCCTGAACACCCTGTGTGGCCGAAGCTGACGGCCGCTGAGAAGAAGACGCTGAAGGGGCGTATCAGTAAGCTGCTGGATGAGCAGAATGCTGTCATCGTGGCGCACTACTACACTGACGGTGACCTGCAGGAGTTGGCCGAGGAGACAGGCGGCTGCGTGGCTGATTCACTGGAGATGGCCAATTTTGGAGCCAGGACGGATGCCGACACACTGATCGTCTGCGGCGTGCGCTTCATGGGTGAGACATCGAAAATACTGAATCCGGAAAAACGCGTACTGATGCCGGATCTCGATGCCACCTGCTCTCTGGACGACGGCTGTCCCATCGATCTCTTCTCCCAATTCTGTGACGAGCATCCTGACCACACAGTGGTCGTCTATGCCAACACCTCTGCGGCCGTCAAGGCGCGCGCCGACTGGATGGTCACCTCCGGGATTGCATTGCCGATCGTCGAGCATCTGAGAGACAGGGGTGAAAAAGTGTTGTGGGCGCCGGATCTGCATCTGGGCCACTATATCGAGAAGGTCACCGGCGTCGATATGCTGCTGTGGCCGGGTTCCTGCGTGGTGCATGAGGAGTTCAAATCGGTGGCTCTCGAGCGTCTGCGCCGCCTGCATCCCGATGCCGTGGTGCTGGTGCATCCCGAGTCGCCTGATGCCATCGTCGAGCAGGCTGATGTTGTCGGCTCCACCACCAGGCTGATTCAGGCCGTTGCCGAGATGCAGCAGAAGAAGTTTATCGTCGCAACCGATGACGGTATTTTCTGGAAGATGAAGCAGCTTGCGCCCGGCAAGCAGCTGATCTCAGCGCCTACTGCCGGCGAGGGTGCAACCTGTGAATCCTGCGCCCACTGTCCGTGGATGGGAATGAATTCGCTGCAGAATCTGGAGGAGCTGTTGTTGAATGGAAACAACGAGGTCTTTATCGATGCGGATATCCGCGAACAGGCGCTGATACCGATTCAGCGCATGCTGGATTTTGCTGACGAGCACAACATCAGCGGTAAGTATCAGCAGCGAAGCTAAAAACCTTTCACCACGAAACACACTGAATACACGGAAAAAGAAAACACAAATAATTCCGTCATGACGTGATGTGAAGAGAACTGTAGGGTGGCATAAGCGGAGCGCATCCCACCATTATTGGTGCAATGCGCAAAGCTTATTGACACCCTACTACTCAGAAATGATGTTTAACCACAGATGAACACGGATGTACGCAGATATTTTTGCATCTTTTCTTCGTTCCTAGCTCCTGTGTAGGAACAAAATATATTCGTGCTTTTGGTGTCTTTCGTGATTGAATAAATGTGTTGCCGCCAAAATCATGGTGCAATGCGTTTCACTTATTGACACCCTACGGCTCCTCGCAATGACAGATGAAACAGATGTTATTGCATCTTCTAATCTGTGTTTATCTGTGTGCATCTGTGGATAAAAAGAGATCTCAATCAAACGGATGACGCAGGATCAGGGTCTCCTTGCGATCCGGGCCTGTGGAGATGATATCGATCGGGGTTTCACACAGCTCTTCGACTTTGCGCAAATAATCTTTTGCAGCTTGCGGCAGCTCATCGAAGGATTGCGTACCCACAGTGGATTCACTCCAGCCCGGCATTTCGATGTAGTTGGGTTTGCACTGCGCGAACAGATCTGCGCCGACCGGCGGAATATCCACCTCTTCACCGTTCAGATCGTAGGAGACGCAGATCTTGATCCTCTCCATGCCGTCGAGCACATCCAGCTTGGTGATACAGATGCCGGTAACGCTGCACACCTGCAGCGAGCGGCGTAATGCAACCGTATCGAGCCATCCGCAGCGGCGTTGACGTCCGGTGGTGGCGCCAAACTCATGGCCTTTCTCTCCCAGGTACTGGCCGTCGTCATCAAACAACTCTGTCGGGAATGGTCCGGATCCAACGCGTGTGGTATAGGCTTTGACGATGCCCAGAATATAATCGAGATCTGCAGGACCAACACCTGAACCACTCGCCGCACCGCCGGCTGTCGTAGTGGAAGATGTCACATAGGGATAGGTGCCGTGATCGATATCCAGCAGCGCCCCCTGTGCTCCCTCGAACATGATGCTCTTTCCATCACGACGCATCTGGTGCAGGATGCCCGGAATATCGCCAATCATGGAGACCAGGGTTTCACGCTGCTGCAATATCTCGTCGAGCACCGCCTGGTAGTCGACGCTATCAGCCTTGTAGTAGTGCTGCAGCGCAAAGTTGTGATACTCCATCACCTCGGCGAGGCGCTCTTTGAAGCGCGCTTCGTCGACCAGCTCTCCCAGGCGCAGACCGCGTCTGGAGACCTTGTCCTCATACGCCGGGCCAATACCCCGGCCGGTAGTACCGATCGCCTTGTTGCCGCGCGCGACTTCACGCGCATTATCCAGTGCGATGTGATATGGCAGAATCAACGGACAGGACTCACTGATCCTGATGCGATCCCGTGCAGAGACACCTGCATCATCGAGTTCGCCCAGCTCTTTCAGCAGTGCTGCAGGCGACAAAACCACACCGTTGCCAATCAGGCAGAGCACATCTTCGCGCAGCACACCGGAGGGGATCAGGTGCAAAACCGTCTGCTTGCCATCGATCACCAGTGTGTGGCCGGCGTTGTGCCCGCCCTGGAAACGCACTACAGCAGAAGCTTTTTCGGTCAGCAGATCAACGATCTTGCCTTTACCTTCATCACCCCACTGGGTGCCGACGACAACTACATTTTTTCCCATCTTTCAAATCTCGAATGAGTGAATTTATTGGTTATTTGTCAATAACCCCGCGCAATACGGAGCTGCGAAAAACAGTGATGGCTGTCATCGCGAACAAAATGGAGCATTCTCCAGTGCCAGCGAGATTGCCACGGTCGCTTAGGCTCCCTCGCAATGACAGCGTTTACTCAGTATTATTGAGAAGTTACTGTCGTTGTTCCAAAACAATCCAAATCTATGGCTTTTCGACAACCCAGCCTTTGCCGCTATGGCGTATCACCGAGGCGCACTGCATCTGCTGCGCATCGCCCTGCTGTCCGGGCAACTCCCAGATCACGCATTTTCCTTCATTTCGCAGCTCCTCCACCATGGACAACAGCGCGGCATCTTCACTCCAGGGAGCAAGTATTGCCTCTGTGCGTGGTGGTTGCTGATCTTCGGCCACACGCACCAGCACTTTTAGATAGGCGCTGAAGCCTGTTGCAGGACGCGCTCTTCCAAAGGCCTTGCCGACATCATTATAACGTCCGCCACGAGCGATCTCCGTGCCGCTTCCCGGGGTAAAGGCGGCAAACACAATTCCTGTCTGATAATGATAGGCGCGTAGTTCCGCCAGATCATAATGGATGGAGAGATCAGGATTGCGCCGCTGCACCTCTACAGCAACCTGCTGCAGATAGTCGAGTGCTGCATGAACTTCTGCAGAGGCCGCAGCGAGCAATTCGCGGGCCCTGTCGAGTACTGCCTCATTGCCGTTCAGGTGCGCCAGCGCATTGAGCATGGAAGCATCGCTGTCGCTGAGATCAAAACCCGTTATGAGTGTTTTAATTTCCGGGATCGCCTTGCGCTGCAGCGCTTCAAACAGTGCCATCTCCTGCTCATGATCAAGCCCGGTGTGTTTGACCAGGGCGCGGTAGATACCGACATGGCCAAGATCGACATGCAGCTGCCTGACGCCGGCCATACTGATGGTCTCCAGCATCAACAACAAAATTTCCACATCACTGGCGACACCGTCATGACCAAACAACTCCGCACCGACCTGCAGCGGGTTACGGCTGCCGCCAAAATGCTTGGAACGGGTGCGCAGCACGCTTCCCATATAACAGAGGCGCGAGGGTGTATCACGGCGCAGTTTGTGTGCATCGATACGCGCCACCTGCGGAGTAATATCTGCGCGCACCCCCATCATGCGACCGGAAATCTGGTCGGTCAGCTTGAAAGTATGCACATCGAGATCGCTGCCGGTTCCCGTCAGCAGAGAATCGAGATACTCGATAAAGGGGGTCATCACCAGTTCATAACCCCATGTCTGATAGAGATCGAGCAGCCTGCGGCGAAGCGCCTCGACCTGCGCCGCCTCGGGAGGCAGCAGCTCTTCGATCCCTTCGGGTAACAGCCAGGTGTTATTTCGACTCATGGTCAAGACTCATGATCTGATGATATAGAGCAACAGAAGACCGGCCAGGATGCTGCCGACAGCAATCTTGCGCAGCATCTGGTCATCCTGCTGCAACATCGATTGAAGCGCAGAGCGATAACCGGAGGGTGAGATCAGGGGAAGAATCCCCTCGATCACCAGCACCAGCGCCAAAGCCGCAAACAGATCCTGCATACCCGGTTATTGACTGTTCTGCTGGTTCAGGTAGCGCAAGAATGACGAATCCGGCTTCAACATCATGATGTCTCCACCGTTGTCGAACGCCTTCAGATAGGATTGCAGACTGCGCCAGAAGGCATAGAATTCAGCATCCTGGTCGAATGCCAGCGCATAGGTTTCAGCAGATTTTGCATCGCCCTCACCACGCACGATTTCAGCTTCACGGTAGGCATTTGCGAGGATCTCGATCTTGGCTCGATCTGCACCCGCATGGATACGTGATGCCGCCTCTTTACCTTCGGCACGCAACTCCTTGGCGCGCCGCTCCCGCTCTGTACGCATACGACGGAAGACTGCCTCGCTGAGTTTTTTCGGAAAATCGATCTTTTTGACGCGAACATCGATGATCTCGATGCCCAGTTCAGATGACTGCTCTCCCACTTGGGCGGCAATCACCGCCATGATGGATTTACGCTGCTCCGAGATGGCATCCTGAATCGGGTGCTTTGCAAACTCGTCCCGGGAAGCGGTATTTACGCGCGCCGACAACAGCCGGGATGCATTCAGCATGTCTCCGTTGGTTGACAAATAGTAACGCTCGGCATCGTTTATCCGCCATTTGACAAAAGAGTCGACAACAACGAATTTTTTCTCCTTGGTCTGATACTCTTTTGCAGGTGCATCCAGCGTCTGCAAACGGCCATCAAAACGGATGATTTCTTCAACGAAAGGGATGCGAAAATGCAGCCCGGGTTCGTAACTGGATGTCACAATTTTACCCAGACGCTTCTTGATCGCCAGTTCTCGCTGGTCAACAAGAAATGCTGTCATCATGATAACGACCAGGACAACGACTGCGCCAATTCCTATCAAACGTAATTTTCCTGTGTTCATCAGCGCATACTCCTCTCTTGGCGGCCAGAACGTCCCGGGCGGACTTCGCGTTGCTGCGGCGTGGATGCGGGTTCTGAAATTTCAAGCGAAGGTTTGGACATCTCCTGCTGCTTCGTCTTGTCACCCGTTTTACGCTTCATCAATTGATCCAGCGGCAGGTAACTGACAACATTGTCGCCCTCCTGATCCATCACGATTTTGCTGGTCCCGGAAAAAACCTGCTCCGCTGTCTCGAGATAGAGACGTTGCCGCGTGACTGCAGGCGCCTTTTGATACTCCCCCAGGAGTGACAAAAATCGCTGCGATTCACCTTCGGAGTCGGCAATTTTCTTGGCTTTGTAGGCCTGGGCGCCCTGATCAACCCTGGCTGCTTCACCACGCGCCTCAGGAATTATCTGGTTGGCGTAAGCCTGTGCCTGGTTGACAAAGCGCTCCTTATCCTCTTCTGCCTTGTTGACATCATGGAATGCGTCCTGAACTTCTGCCGGCGGCTTCGCATCATCGATATTAACGCCGACGATGTGGATCCCGGTCTTGTATTTTTCCATCAGTGCAATCAAGCTGGCTTCGACATCCGTGGAGACACCCTGGCGATTCTTGGTAAGTACATTCTCCAGCGGATTTTGACCGACAATCTCACGCAGAGCGGATTCAATGGAATTTTTCAAAGTCCCGACAGGGTTATTCACCTGGAACAGAAATGTCTTGGCATCGCCAATACGATATTGAACCATCATTTTTACTTCGACGATGGTCTGATCCTCAGTCAACATCTGGGTATGCAGAGGAGAAGACATCACCTCTTCGATATTGACGATCTCCTTTTTTTCAATCGGAAAAGGAAGATGCCAGCGGAAACCCGGATCGGTCACCTCGGAGAAGGCGCCAAAACGCAACACCACAGCCCGCTCCTGCTGCTGCACGATATAGAAGCCTGTCGCGATCCACACGGCAAGGGCAATAACAGCAATAACCGCTATCGCTTTTCCGGAAAGTTCACTCTTTCCACCTGACCCACCGCTGCTCTCCTTGTCATCACCACGACCACCGCCGCCAAAGAGTCCACCAAACTTCTGTTTCAGATTCTTCAGTACTTCATCGAGATCAGGCGGGCCATCCTGCTTGTTGCCACCACCCCAGGGATCACGATTGTTACCACCCGGTTCATTCCAGGCCATAAAAAACTCCTCATTGATAAATACTGCAGCCGCTTTGCATGAACGGCCCCTATTCTCGGGCAGCCTCCCGGCGGGCAACTACAGTGTTTTTAATTAATCACACAAGATCGGGATTTTAGCCTGAAAGAGGAAGAAATAACACTGTTAAAATCGAGGCTATAGATTTTGTCGGCTTAGCCGTTTTCACCATCGCCAGCAGAGAGTGCATGCAACCCCGGCCAGGCCTTCAATAACTGCATATAAGTGCGTCTTGGCAGTGAGACCTGCATGCGCCAACCACCATCCTGCGTCACCTCTTCACTTTGAATGCTGCCATCACGATACAGGGCTGCGCGTAATCCGCCCTGGGTTGTATCCAGGGTTAGAAGCCCTGTCACCTGATCCGTCCCCAGCAGCTCTTTCAGCGCCAGTAACAGCAGATCGATTCCCAACTCCTGCTGTGCAGAGATCCATACCCGCCGGGGCCGCCCCTCATCATCCCTGTCGATTCGCGGTGCTACATTCTCCAAAGCATCGATTTTGTTATAGATTTCCAGTTGTGGCACTTTGTCAGCCCCGATCTGTTGCAGGATCTTTTGCACTTCCACAACCTGCTCTGCATGCGCCGGATTCGATGCGTCGATCACATGCAGCAGCAATGCCGCATCGATCGACTCCTGCAGTGTCGAACGAAAAGCCGCCACCAGTTCGTGCGGAAGACGTGAAATAAAACCGACCGTGTCTACCAGTATCACGGGAGAATTTCCAGGCAGACTCAATTTCCGCAGTGTTGGGTCCAGTGTTGCAAACAGCTGGTCCCGGGCATAGACACCGGCACGGGTAAGATGGTTGAAAAGGGTTGATTTGCCGGCATTGGTATAGCCGACAAGAGATGCAGTAGGAATATCGGCGCGCCGGCGCGCCTTGCGGCCAAGCTCGCGTTGGGAATCGACCTTGAGCAGACGATTGCGAATGCGGGTAATGCGCTGTGCAATCAGGCGGCGGTCTGTTTCAAGCTGGGTTTCACCAGGTCCACGCAGACCAATACCGCCTTTTTGGCGTTCCAGGTGTGTCCAGCCGCGAACCAAACGTGTTGACAGATGACGCAGCTGCGCAAGTTCTACCTGGAGTTTGCCTTCGAAGGATTGAGCGCGCTGAGCAAATATGTCGAGAATCAGACCGGTGCGATCCAGTACACGGCAGGAGAGCAGACGCTCGATGTTGCGCTCCTGTGCTGGCGACAGTTGGTTGTCAAAAATGACCAGTTCACCATTTTGCGCTTCGAGAAGCTGCTTGATCTCTTCGAGTTTACCGCTGCCGATAAAGGTGCGCGGATCCGGAGATGCACGGTTGGTTGTTATGACTTCAATGGGGGTTGCCCCGGCGGAGCGGGCCAGGTCAACAAACTCAGCAATTTCGTCGTCATCTGGCTGCTGCCGGAGTGCCACATACACCAGCACAGCCCGCTCGCCACCGCCGGGGCGCTCAAACAGTTCCACGTAATCTATTCAGGGTAATTGCTGTGCAAAATCTCAGGCGTTGCCACTGTCGGATTCGCTGGTAGCCTCTTCAGGCGGCGCCAGGCGAACATTTCTTGCCGGTACGATGGTCGAGATAGCATGCTTGTAAACCATTTGGTTGACTGCATTTTTCAACAGCACCACGAATTGGTCAAATGAGTCGATCTGTCCCTGCAGCTTGATACCGTTGACCAGAAAGATGGAGACAGGAATGCGCTCTTTTCTGAGTGCATTCAAGAAAGGATCTTGTAAAGTTTGCCCTTTTGCCATAATTTTCACCACTATTGCTTTTATTAGGAAATAATAGATAAATATACCTGTTTTTAAAGACAATTGCATTGATTCGGCACAATAAATCGATAATTATAGGTTTTAAGTTTTAAGTTTGTCGAGTTCACTCCTCACTACTCACTACTCAGTACTCAGTACTCACTACTCAGTACTCAGTACTCACGACTCACGACTCAGTACTCAGTCCTTTCTTAATAATAGTGGCGGCTGAATCACCACCCTGCTCC
>JAYELV010000253.1:0-2736 GCA_034717755.1 Pseudomonadota bacterium
CCCTGCGCAAACCCAAATCATGCACGGGAATATTGAGAAGTTACTGTTCATCTGTGGTTGATTTTCTTTTTTCGTGTTTTTCGTGACTTTCGTGGTCAATTATTTTGCTCATGGATGCGCCTCGCCTGCTGTGAGTCCACAGAAATTTGCTCGCGCAGTTCATCAAATGAATCAAACTTCTTTTCGTCACGGATGCGGGAGATAAACTCCACCCCCACATGCGCTCCATAAACAGTGCGATCGAAATCGAACAGATGCACTTCCAGCAGAAAGCGGGGATCACCCTCCACAGTTGGCCGGTTGCCGATGTTAGCCACCCCCTGCAGCGCTCTCTCGTCCACTCCTTGTACAGTTACAGCATAAACACCGCGCAGTGGGCTCACCTGGCGATGCATCTGGATGTTCAGGGTGGGAAACCCGATGGTACGGCCGCGTTTGTCGCCGTGGGAAACCCGTCCACAGATCGTATAGGGGCGTCCCAGTAATTTCGACGCAGCCTGTAGATCGCCGCCAACCAGCAGCTTGCGAATACGGGTTGAACTGATGCGTTCACCAGCGGAAGTCACTGTCTGCAGATCATCGACCTGAAATCCGAGATCTCGGCCGGCTTCGTGCAACAAACCGACGTCGCCGCAGCGCGCGCGCCCGAAACGGAAGTCATCGCCCACAAAGAGATGCTGAATCCCCAGACCCCTGACCAGAATCTCGTCAATAAAGGCTTCGGCGCCCATGGTTGCCAGTCTGCGTCCAAACGGCAGCAGCAGCACATAATCGATGCCCGCAGCCTCGATGACAGTCAGTTTTTCACGCAGGCGCGTCAACCTGGCGGGTGCTTTGTTTGGCTGAAAATACTCCAGCGGCTGCGGCTCGAAGGTAATCACCGTGGCAGGTAATGCCAGTGCATCACCAACCTTGCGCAACTCTTCAAAAACAGCCTGGTGCCCCAGGTGCACACCGTCAAAATTACCGATGGTCGCCACGCAGCCATGATGTTCGGCTCGCAGATTATGCAGACCGCGAATCAGTTTCACAATACAAGACTCGCTTGCAGAGAAAAGAGGGGGATTATATCAGTATCATAAAAATGGAAAGGTCTATTTTTCTTCAGGCGTAAGTGGCACAAATAGAGGCAGACACCCCTCATTCGAACCTTTTGTTTGAGCGCAACAGATACCACAGGATCGGCATGATGACAGTGGCATCGGCTGCCGGCTCCTGCAATGCCTGATGCAGGGCTTCGCCGATCAGACTGTGTGTTTTTGCCGTTGGATGAATGGAGTCAAAAAAAACAAAATAATCGAAGCGGGCGCCGAAGTCGCAATCGGGATGAAACAGAAATGGCCACTCATCAGAATCAAAACAACCCTCTTCGCTATTGGTAAAACCGTGGTTTGCTGCATTATCCAGCAACTGGTTGAAATAACTGAAGAGATCAAATTCGACAAGCGCAACACCATGCTGCATTTTCAGGGATGCAATCACAGAACCGAGTGCGCTATTGAATCGTCCGGTAAGCTGCGTGGAGCGAGCCACGATAGCGGGGTCCGACTTTGCCTTCTCGAGCGTCTCCGGAATTCTGCCGATGTCCGGCGCATTGACAACAAGAATCTTTGCCGCACCTTCCTGCAGCAGCGTCGAAAGTGTCTGCGAAATGGCGGCAACCGCTTCGTCAACGATGGCTTCAGCCTCTGACGCAGATGCCTTGTTGCGTGCATCACGCACGTCATTGCCTCCGATCATGACGACATAGAGCGCAGTTGGCAATGCCTGCCCCTCCTGACGTAGCAGATGCGCCTGCAGTTGCGCAGCAAGATCCTCCGCACCATTGCCGGCGGCAGAAGCGCCATCAACAGCAAAATTTCCACCACCACTCCCGGAGACGAGATGCATGGAGGCTGCAGCCGACAATTCTCTCTCTGCAGCCAGCACATCGACCGCCAGCGGTCCATTACTGACGCGGTTTTGATAATATGGCCAGGGAAAATTAACCGGCGCAAGGCTGGCGAGATTGCCGGTATCAGAGAGACTGTCACCAAACACGACCAGCTCTGAGTATGCCCACGCGGAATGGACCAGTCCCGGAATGAGGATCAACAGCAGCAGTGTGTTGCGACAGACCTCAGCTAGAAAAGGCAACTTCCTGATGACTCTCATAGTAATTCTCAATGTACCAAACAGAGTGCCGATATCTTGAAAGATTGTAATTATTCAGTACCAGTAATGTCGTCGCTGGCCATTTGATCAGCAAGCTGAATAGTTACGAAAGATTTTTACCACGAAGCACACGAAGAGCACGAAGGCTTTGTAACTTCTCTAAATGCCCGTGTGGATTCTGTCATTGCGAGGGAGCCTAAGCGACCGCGGCAATCTGCTTGAGATTGCCTCGTCGTTGCACTCCTCGCAATGACAGTCATCGTCCCGGCGCACCGCAGCATCATGCCTGTATATGTTGACCTGCGCAGGATTATTGAGAACTTACGAAGATGTTTTTGTAAGCGGTTGATTCTTCGTGATCTTCGTGTGCTTCGTGGTGAGTATCTCTCTACGATTTAGAATTGCTGTAACTCTCAGCGATGATGATCGAACAACATCGACTGATTGACACGGCTATCCATTGATATAGTGCTCAAGCTGTTCGATGATGAACTGCTGATCCGAGATGATCGCCTTGACCAGATCACCAATGGAGACAACACCTATGACCTGGTTTTGATCCAGGATGGGCAAATGCCTGAC
>JAYELV010000254.1:0-10882 GCA_034717755.1 Pseudomonadota bacterium
CCTGGCCAATGCTCACCAGCAGATAAGCGATGCCCGATATCCAGATGGCGGGGAATATCACGATTTTAACCAGCAGATAGGTCATGGCCTGCAAGGGGTTGTGCTTGCGCAGATAGGTTTTGCGGTAGGGATGCTGCTCGCCCTTGAAGATGCCAAAGGCATAATAACGCGCCACCTGTAGAAAGTTTTTGGTGGTGGGAATATAGTGCCGCCACTGTCCGGTGGTAAAGAGCCAGAAGACGGCAAATACCCACAGCAGCAGCAAGGCAAGCGCAACTGCCGTGTGCAGAGAAACAGCAGTGCCGAAGTCAATCAGGCTGTGTGTGCCGTGTATAGCAAGGCCGGTGAAGATCAGGATGAAGATGGAGGCAGCCTGGCTCCAGTGCCAGATGCGTTCAAAAAGCTTGTAAACCTGTATGGTATGGGTGCTCGTCGGCATTTGGTGTTCCATTAGCTTCTCCTCCGTTTTGCGGCAATACCGCGAATTGCCGCATGTCCCAGTACGCCTGCAAGGGTACCGAGGATAACCAGCAGTCCGATGATATCCAGCCACCTGTTTTTGCCGGTTGCCGGCATATAGACACCATCAATATGACTAAGCCGCCCCTCACTGGAGTGACATTCATTGCACGCCAGCGCATTATCCTTGGGAGCGACCATGTGGTTGATCGGCCAGTAGGAGTGGGTCTCGACAAAACCCCATTCGCCGCTATAGGGGAGATTGAATTTCTCCATCCCCGCCTCGATGGATTTGGCAAAATTGTAGTTGCCCCACAAGGCGCTGTCGGTATCTCCCCACAGCTCCATATAGACCAGGGTGTTGTTGCCTTTATCATACGGCTGGAACGTCTTCATGCGTTTGAAGGGGTAGATGCGCGACCCGGGGTCATTCGCAGAGCCTGAGAAGCTGTTGATATCGACAGGGCCTTTAGCCGCATCGAATTTGGTGTCAATCGTGGTGTAGTTCATGGTGCCGTCAAACCAGGCATACATGGGCTTGATATTCTCGGCGTATTTAAAGTCACCCTTGATCGATTTATAGGTGGCGCGATGCTTGCCGTCGCCCTGGGTGTACTCTTTCAACTTGAAGCCTTCACCATCTTTGAGCTTGCCCATGGTGCGCCAGTCCCACTCCACTTCGGTGGCGACTCCGCCTTTGGCAATCTCCGGTATATGGCAGGTTTCGCAGGCAACCTTGCTGGTGTGGCTGTTGAGTTTGTTGCCTGTGATGGAAGTAATGTCATGCGGCTTGGCGTCATGACAGCTCTCGCAGCTGGCGACTTCCCGCGGCATCCCCGGCTTTCCCGTGCCGACTTTGTCATCGACCGTCATCTCATAGCGGCTGCCGGCCCATTCATGGCCTTCACCAACATGGCAGGTAACACAGCTGAAATCCAGTCCTTTGGCATCCATATGGATATCGGTTTTTTTATCCGGCATGAAGAGCGCGGAGGAGAGGTCGCCATGTTTGACATTGTCGCCGCCGCCGCCATAAAAGTGGCATTTGCCGCAGTTGTTGCGCCCCGGCATACGCACGCTTTGCGCCACTTTGGCCCACTCGATCGGCTCTTTGCCCTCGAACATGATGGAGCAGGCTTTATTGCCAGTTGAGTTGGGGGTCTTGTAGTAGGACCCCGTGGACTCATGACAGATCAGGCAGTCGATGTTCTCCTGGTTGCTGAAATCGAAGGAGTCATCCTTGTAGCCGTATCCTGCATGGCACTGGGCGCACATCCCCTCGTTGCCGCGCGCATTGGTGCAGAAGTTATTCACCAGGACGCTCTTCCCCAGTTTTTGTTTGGTGACCGGATGGGTGTATTTCCAGGTCCAGTGCTTGTTTTTGATGAATTGCTCTCCAGCCTTGTTATGGCATTCGAGACAGGCCCTGGTGACTTCAGGGCCGCTGAAAAACGGGCCGGCGAGTTCCTTGAGCGTGGCGTGGTCGGTGGTTGAGTTGCTGTCACCGGCCCTGGCCGGAACGGCATGATCCTGATCTGTTTTGGAGTATTCGGAGATGCCCATCTCGATGGTTGGCTCATGCTTGGCAACCGCCGTGCTGCTGATGAGCACAGGTAGCAAGGCGAAAATCAGAAGAGTCGTGATAATGAAATGCAGGGCGGATAAACTGCCGCAGAACCGCCGATGTTTTCTCATGTCAATCTCTCCAGGGAATGCAATCAGTCGTGCAATGGAGTGTGAAGTGGATCACTATGATCCTACTCTTTTTAGAGAGAGATTGAGGATGAAACAGGTATCTTTTTGATTTAAATCAAAATCGGTAGAGCTTTTTGCAAAACTTACTGTTTACGAGTTTTGCAAGAGGCCTGGAATGGAATGATTAATCCTCGGATTTTTTTACATCGATAAAGCCATGCAGACCGCGTTTGCTGTCGGCAGCCAGCCACTCTTCCAGGTAGAGCAGCTCTTCGGTTTGTTCAAGATCATCCAGCCCGGCTCTCTTTTTTAACAATCGGAACGCCTGGGACAAGACCTTGTAGCGCTGGCCGGTGATGCCCGCACGTCTCAGGCCGATCACATTCAGGCGGTAATGTTTGACTGGAAAACCGCCGATCAGCATAAAGGGAATGACATCCTTGGAGACCCCCGTCGTGCCGCGTATGATGGCGTAGGAGCCCACTCTGCAAAATTGATGCACCACGGCGGCGCCGCCGATGAAGACGTTATCGCCGACTTCCACCACACCGCCGATAGCAACATTATTGGCGAAAACAGTGTGATTGCCGACTGTGCAGTCATGCGCAACATGGCTGTTATTCATGAAGAAGCAGTCACTACCAATTGTGGTGGCGCCATCGATAACGGCTGCGCGGTGCGCGGTGAACCCTTCCCGGAAAGTATTGCGATCGCCAATTTCCAGCCAGGATACGCTGTCCGCATCAAAGCTGGTGTCCTGCGGTATATCACCTAATACCACATGCGGGTGCAGGACATTGCCTTCACCCATCTTGACATAGCGCTGCACCACACTGTGAGAGCCAATCCTGCTGTTGTTGCCAATGGTTACATCATCTTCGATCACGGCAAACGGGCCAACCGCGACATTTTCACCCAGCTTCGCTGTGGCGGCGATACAGGCGCTTGGATGGATCATTTGTGTCATGCCCGCAACTCCCTGTTATCAGTGTCTGAAGTGACGCATGCCGGTAAACAGCATTGCCATGTCGTGTTCGTCGGCGGCAGCGATGACCTCGTCATCACGCATGGACCCTCCCGGCTCGATCACGGCGGTGATGCCTGCCTCGGCAGCGGCGTCGATGCCATCGCGAAAGGGGAAGAAGGCGTCCGATGCCATCACCGAGCCCTGCACCTCCAGTCCGGCATGTTCGGCCTTGATGCCGGCGATGCGGGCGGAGTTGATGCGGCTCATCTGACCGGCGCCGACACCGATGGTCATGCTGTCGCCGGCATAGACGATGGCGTTGGATTTCACGAACTTGGCAACTTTCCAGCCAAATAACAGATCCCGCATCTCATCTTCCGTTGGCTGGCGTTTGCTGACGACCTTGAGTTCAGCGTAGAGCGCCAGATCAGCATTTTGCACCAGCAGTCCACCGTTGACGCGTTTGAAGTCGAGCCGTTGTTGCGGCTCTTCCCAGTGGCCGCATTGCAGCAGACGGATATTCTTTTTGGCGGCAATCACTTCGACGGCTGCTGCTGATATCGAAGGTGCGATGATTACCTCGACGAACTGGCGATCGACAATCGCCTCTGCTGTTTGCGCATCCAGTTCCCGGTTAAAAGCGATGATGCCGCCAAAAGCAGATTCGGGATCCGTCGTGTAAGCCTTGTCATAGGCCTGCAGAAGGCTGTCGCCATAGGCGACACCGCAGGGGTTGGCATGCTTGACGATGACGCAGGCCGGGGCATCGCTGAACTGCTTGACACACTCCAACGCAGCATCGGTGTCAGCAATATTGTTGTAGGAGAGCTCCTTGCCCTGCAGTTGTTCGGCATTGGCAATGGTGGTCTCGCCCGCATGCTGTTCGACATAAAAGGCGGCATCCTGGTGCGGGTTTTCACCATAGCGCATGCTCTGGCTCTTGCGAAACTGCATGTTGAAAGTGCGAGGTAGAGCTTCGGCTTTACCGTTTTCGACAATGGCGCCCAGGTAGTTGGCAATCAATCCATCATAACGGGCAGTATGCTCGAAGGCGCCTGTCGCCAGTTTGAAACGGGTTTCGTCAGACACGCCGCCGGTGTTGGCGTCCATCTCGTCGAGCAGGGGCTGATAGTCATCGCTGCTGACGACAACAGTGACAGATGCATGGTTCTTTGCAGCAGCGCGCAGCATGGTCGGTCCGCCGATATCAATGTTCTCGATGGCTGTTGCAAGATCGCAGCCTGGTTTGGCGACGGTCTCTTCGAATGGATAGAGATTGACGCACACCAGATCGATGGGTGGAATGCTGTTTTCAGTCATGACGGCATCGTCGATACCGCGTCTGCCAAGAATGCCGCCATGCACTTTCGGGTGCAGGGTTTTGACGCGGCCATCCATCATCTCCGGAAAGCCGGTGTAGTCACCGACCTCGACAACAGGCACGCCGTGCTCGATGAGCAATTTGGCGGTGCCACCGGTGGAGAGGATTTCGACACCGTGCTCATGCAACGCCTGGGCGAAATGCACGATTCCGGTTTTATCCGAAACGCTGATCAGCGCCCGGCTTATGGCTGAAGACATGGGGTTCTCCGCTGAAATGTTTAGGGATGAGGCAAGCGAGATTGGTGTTTTAATAAGTGAACCATTCCTTAGTCGATGTCATACTGTTTGAGCTTTTTGCGCAGGGTGCTGCGACTGATGCCCAGCACCTTGGCAGAGCGGCTCTGGTTGCTGCCGGTATGCTGCATGACGGATTGCAGCAGCGGCTTTTCAACCTCGCTTAACAGCAGCGCATAGAGCCCCTGTGCGGAGTGACCGTTAAGGTTCTTGAAATAAGCGTCAACCGCATGGCGCACGCAGTCGCGCAGTGGCAACTCGGCATTCTCCTCGCGTACCTTGAACTCTTTTGTGTATGTGTTGACGGGGGTGTTGTGTGTCGTCGAAGTTATTATTGCTGTCATGCTGCCTGTTCCTGCCCAAGGAAATAGTCACGAATCATCTGCTGTTGCGCATCAGGTGATTCGGTCAGGAAAACCGCTTTGCGGAATTCTGCACTGTCGGGCTGGCTCCTGCTATACCAGCCTATATGTTTACGCGCTATCTGCACACCATGCTGAATGCCATAGTGCTGATAGAGCCCCTCCAAATGATCAAGCAGGATAGAACAGATCCATTGCGGTGATCTGGCCGGAGCGAGATGCCCGGTTTGCAGATAGTGATGGATCTCATCAAAGATCCATGGTCTTCCCTGGGCGGCGCGTCCGATCATGATCGCATCTGCGCCGGTTTGCGCTAACACCTGTTTCGCTTTTTGTGGTGAAGCAATGTCACCGTTTGCTATTACAGGGATAGCGAGTTGTTGTTTTACAGCCTGAATAGTGTCATATTCCGCCTCTCCTGTAAATCGATCTGCACGGGTGCGGCCATGAATGGCCACTGCAGCTATGCCAGACTGCTCTGCAATCAATGCGATTTTCACGCCATTGCGCTGCTGATGATCCCAGCCTGTGCGAATTTTCAGGGTGACGGGAACATCGACGGCTCTTACAGTTGCCTCTAATATCTGAGTCACCAGTTTTTCATCACGCATCAAAGCTGACCCCGCTGCAACCCGGCAAACCTTTTTTGCCGGACACCCCATGTTGATGTCGATGATTTGCGCACCACGATCGACATTGATGCGCGCCGCCATGGCCATTTTTTGCGGGTCGGAACCAACGATCTGAACGGAGACAGGTCCTGTCTCGCCCTGGTGATCCAGGCGCCGTAAAGATTTTTTACTGCCCCACAGGCTGGTATCCGCTGTCACCATTTCCGAGACAGCCATCCCCGCACCCAGACGCCGGCACAACTGCCGGAACGGGCGGTCGGTGACACCTGCCATCGGCGCAAGAATCAGTTGGTTGTGCAGCGAGTAGGGGCCAATCTTCATCGGTCAGGGGTTTGCATCAAGCGGGGGAGTTATCCTACTCTTTTTTCATGCATGCAGAAAGCGATTCGTTTAGCATTTTTCAATGTGCCAATAGAGTGTCGGTATTTTTAAAATACTTTTACCACGAAGCACACGAAGAGCACGAAGACTTTTTATATCCGGTTTTATCTTCGTGGTCTTCGTGTGCTTCGTGGTGAGTATCTCTCTACACATTTAGAATTGCTGTGATTCATTCATGATTCTTGGGTGCAACACAGAGATCGGTTATCATGACGAGCACAAATAATTGGAGGAAAAATTGATGAAAACGTTTGCTTTACTCTGTGGTTGTCTGCTCTCTCTCACTACTGCTTCCCTGCACGCGGAGACAGCGCCTGCTGCTACACCGCCTGGCGTTGAAACAGCAGCTGTTGTGGTCGTGAAAACACTGCCGGCTCAAAACAAAGCGGATGTCGGTAATCCGGTTGTCATGCTGCAGCAGGGGATGGATAAACTGCTCGAATATCTCAAGGAGCATCCCGACGGTGATGGCCTGGGTGTCTTTCTGATGACCGAAATCTCGCCGTTTTTTGATTTTCCATTCATGGCGAAGGCTGCAGCAGGCAGGTACGGCCGCCAGATGACGGATGCACAGCATCAGCGCCTGGCCAATAAGCTGCAAGTGATGTTTCTCACAGCCATGGCGGAAAAACTCTCCAGTTTTGACGGCCAGGACGTTGTCTATCTGCCGGCGCGATTTAATAATTTCGACCGCACCACCATCACCGCGTTAATCAATAACCCTGGTGGCTATCCGGGGCGTATCGATTTTCGTGTGCATTTGACCAAAGATGGATGGAGAATTTTTGATGTCGCCGCCAGAGGACAGAGTGCGATTGCTTTCTATCGCAGCTATTTTCGCAAGGCGATGCGCCGGCAGAGAACGGTAGCAACCTCTTAATCATGAGCGATACCCGGCGCATCGGCCTGGGTATGAGCATCCTTGCCTGGGGATCGCTGCTGTTGCTGTTGAGCTGGTTTGCTGCAGATTATCTGCAGCTGCAGCGCAATCCCAACAGCCAGGTAGCGGTTACGCATACAGACCAGGGCATTCCACAGGTTACGCTGCTGCGTAATCGTTCTGGTCACTATGTGGCGACAGGATTCATCAATGGTTCGGCAATCACTTTTCTGATTGATACCGGCGCCACGGATGTCGCCATCGATGAGCGTCAGGCTGCGCAGATTGGTCTGAAGAAGGGTGCGCCGGTTATGATCATGACAGCCAATGGCAGGGTGAAGGGGTGGCGCACGCTATTGCGCAAGGTTGAACTTGGCTCAATTGAGTTGCACACGGTAGCAGCAACCATCGTGCCTGATCTTAATGGAGAGGCATTGCTGGGAATGAGCTTTCTCAAGCGCCTGACTATGATTCAACGCGGCAGGGAGCTGACTCTGAGGCAGGAGTGAAATGTGTAACTTTTCAAAATGTCCGTGCATTGTTTGAGGCTACGCAGAATTGGGATCAGCCTTTCAGGGCCGCGTGAATACATCCATGTAAGCTCTGATAAAACATCCCTGTTTTATACAGCCCTGAAAAGCAGACTCCCAACCCTGCTTTTTGCGCGGGGGTATTGAGATGTTACCGATTTATTTGTAGCAGGCATAAAAAACGGGTGGCGGAAACTCCGTCACCCGTCTTGTCAGCTGTCGTTTAGTTAGCTTTACAGCGTATCTTGAAGTGCCTTCAATGCAACGACCTTGATACCAAGATGCGCAGGTTTTGCAGCGATCTTGAGAGGTTCGCCGGTTGCCGGATTGCGGCCCATGCGAGATTTACGCGCCGGTTTTTTGACGCGGGTTATTTTAACGCCGGTATCAGGGATCTGAAATTCACCCGAACCGTTTCGCTTGATGTGGCGGGTGACAAGATCACCAAGAGAGCCGAATACTGCTACGACATCCTTCTTGGTTAAGCCTGTAGAATCGGCGATAGATGCAACGATATCCGCCTTGGTCATTTTATTTCGAATTGCCGGCAGCTTTTTAACAGCTGGTTGTTTTTTAGCGGCAGCCTTTTTTGCAACTTTCTTTTTTGCAGCCATGAATGACTTCTCCTCATAGTGTGATAAATGTCAACGTAGATATGACGTTATGGAAACTACCATACTCGCGTTGTGTTTGACAGAAAAATGTGACGTTTTTTTCTGTTTATGTTAAGAATCAGCAGTTATTTGTATGGCGAAACCATTTCAGCAGCGGTATTTCGTCGATGATAAATGCAGTTTTGGGGTTATGATTTCGATGAAAATACTGGGTGTGGGTATAGCAACTCTGGATATTATCAACAGGGTTGAGCGCTATCCTGAGGAGGATGGAGAGGTGCGGGTATTGTCGCAGCGGCGATGCCGTGGCGGCAACGCAACCAATACGCTGACTGTGCTGTCACAACTGGGGCATGAGTGTGCCTGGGCAGGCGTCCTGCCGCAGGATACGGATGCAGCGTTTGTCGAAGAGATGCTGCGACGGCAGCGCATCGATCTTCGCCATGTGCACCTCCTGACTTCGGGCAGGCTGCCAACCTCCTATATCACTCTCAGTGAAGAGAGTGGCTCCAGGACTATCCTGCATCTGCGTGATCTCCCCGGATATCGCGCAGAGTGGTTTCTTGAGGAGGTTGATCCGGATGAGTTTCAATGGATCCATTTTGAAGGCAGGGATACAGAAGAGCTGGAAAAGATGCTGCTCACTCTCTCCGCAGTTGAAGGCTTGCAGGTGAGTGTCGAGATCGAGAAGCCGCGTCCCGGTATCGAAGCATTGTTTCACCTGCCGCAGGTGCTGCTGTTTTCACGTCACTATGCGCAATCAACCGGGCACGCAAATGCGGAGTCACTGTTGAGAAGTATCGCCCGACAGTTGGGCGAGCGGCGGCCGCTGCTGTTTTGCGCCTGGGGTGATCAGGGAGCCTGGGCCTTCGACCGGCAGGGCGAGTTGCTGCACGCTCCTGCGATCAGGATTCCGCGAGTTATTGACACCGTTGCTGCGGGTGATGTATTCAATGCCGCCGTCATTCATGCACTTTCACAGGCGGCGGCACCTCTGCAGGCGCTGCAACAGGGATGCCGGCTTGCCGGTACGAGCTGCGGCATGGTGGGTGTGGAGGATATTGTTTTCTAATGCAACTTTCCGGTGAACTCTTTGGTGCGGATTTTGTGATGGCCTGCGGCATCACCTACGGGGTGATCCTGCTCGCTGCCGTGCGTCACGCGCCATGGCGTAAACTGCTGGATGGCAATAACTCATCACTCCTGTTTGGATCGCTGGTGCTTATCATGCTGCTCTGGTGCATGCGTGTGGAGATGATGGCAGGGGTCTCATTTCACCTGCTCGCAATGACACTGTTGACGCTGATGGTTGGCTGGTGTTTTGCGTTGCTGGGCGGCAGCCTGGTATTGGCGGGCGTCATCATCGCGGGTTATGGTGATTGGGGTGGCTATTTCCCTACTGCGCTGGTTGCTGTGCTGTTGCCAACATCTCTCACCTGGTTACTGCTGTTGCTGGCTCGCGCCTGGCTGCCGCGTAATTTTTTTATCTATGTGCTGTTGAACGGCTTCATGGCGGCTGGATTGATTGCGTTAATTGCGGCATATACGACCTCATTTCTGTTGCTCTATGCCGCACATATCGTGCCTGAGGTTCTGGCGTATAACTACTATCCCTGGATTCCGCTGATGTTTTTTCCCGAAGCGATGCTCAATGGCTGGATCATCACCATCATGGTGATACTCAAACCTGCATGGGTGTATACCTTCAGTGACGAGGATTATCTGCATGGCAAGTAGGGTATTGAAATCATAGTGAAACTTGATTGAAGGTCAATGCTGGCCTATGCTTAAGGCAGGTGAGAAAAGGAGAATAATAATGACAGACATGTTTGATCCCATCGTTCTAAACCTTCTCTATGTCTTCTTTGGCGGTATATTGACGCTGTTCTTTATGTGGACGGGCTGCAAGATGTTCAGCCATATTGTCAGTTTTAGTATCCCGGAGCAGCTGCAGGAGGGTAATGTGGCCGTCGGCCTGATGATCATGGGGATGTTCATCGGTATCGGTACTGCGCTTGGGCTGGTTATCGGCCTGGGGTTGAACTGAGATGCCACGCGTACTGTTGTGGCTGCTGGTGCTGTTGATCCCGGCTGTTGCACTGGCTGCAGCCAAGGATCCTCCACTGTCGGATAAGACATGGAGCAACAAGTACGATCACCACTTCCGTAAATACTCCAAGCACTATTTTGGACCGTTTTTCGACTGGCGCTGGTTCAAGGCTCAGGGGATTGCGGAGTCGAATCTGAAACCGCACGCCAGAAGCCGAACAGGAGCTTTAGGCGTGATGCAAATTCTCCCTTCAACCTACCGGGAGATAAAGCGCAAGAATCGGCATCTGCTGAGTATCAAAACGCCACGCTGGAATATTGCGGCAGGTATCTACTACGACCGCCAGATGTATAAAAATTGGAGAGAGGAAAATTTCTCCGGTCATGAGCGTCTCGCATTTGCTTTTGGGAGTTACAATGCAGGTTTCGGCGGGATGAGAAAAGCCTATAAAAAGGCCAACAAGGTGCACCCTAAAATCGAAACCTGGGAGCAGGTTTCATCCTTCTCTCCGAAAGAGACGCGCAACTATGTCAAGCGAATCCGCGGTCTCATGAAAGGAGTGAAATAGCTAGGAGCCTGTCCGAGAATAGAAGACCTACTGCGGAAACACTCTTTTGGCCAGATTTTCCGTCCATTATCGTTAAATAGCGCTGCTATTCGCCTCAAATGCACGAAAAATCTGACTCAAAATGGTG
>JAYELV010000255.1:0-2699 GCA_034717755.1 Pseudomonadota bacterium
TGCAACAAGCTCTGCGCATTGCTCCACTCAATGGTTGGATGCGCTCCACTTATGCCGCCCTTCTGGTATTTTATTCCACAGATGCACACAGATAAACACAGATTAAAAGATGCCATCATATCTGTGTTTATCTGTGTGCATCGTAACATCTCAATAACCCCGTGCAGGAAGCAGGGTTGGGAGTCTGCTTTTCAGGGCTGTATAAAACAGGGATGTTTTATCAGAGCTTACATGGACGTATTCACGCGTCCCTGAAAGGCTGATCCTGGCCCTGTGCAGACTTGAACAATACACGGGCTTTTTGAGAAGTTACTGTGCATCTGTGGTTAATATTGTTTTCTATACAAAAAAAAGCCGCAACCAGTGGCCGCGGCTCTCTTCAGCACGGGCTGAACTATACCTTCTCTTTGATCCGCGCTGATTTTCCTGAACGGTCGCGCAGATAGTAAAGCTTGGCGCGGCGCACATCGCCACGGCGCTTCACCTTGATGTCGGCAATGGCTGAGCTGTATGTCTGGAAGACGCGCTCGACGCCTTCGCCGTACGAAATCTTGCGCACGGTAAATGCAGAGTTGATGCCGCGGTTGCGCTTGGCAATGACGACGCCTTCATAGGCCTGCAGTCTTTCGCGTTCGCCCTCTTTGACCTTTACCTGAACAATCACGGTATCACCGGGTCCAAAATCGGGAATGTCACGCTCCATCTGTTCTGCTTCAAGCGCTTCGATGATATTACTCATTGTGGTTGTTCCTCACTAGTCTGTCGCTTCACAGCGAAAATAAATTGATCTAACAAATCTCTCTCTTGTGCGCTCAAGTCGCGCTTTTGCAGCAACTCCGGACGCCGCAACCAGGTACGACCCAGTGACTGCTGCAACCGCCACAGGCGGATCGCCTCGTGATCACCGCTGAGCAGCACTTTAGGTACGCTCATAGCATCGATCACTTCAGGCCTGGTGTAGTGCGGACAGTCGAGCAGCCCATCGACATGGGACTCCTGCAACGCCGAATCCTGATGGCCCAGCGCACCCGGTAATAACCGTATGACGGCATCCATCAGAATCATCGCCGGCAATTCGCCCCCGGAAAGGACGTAGTCGCCGACCGACCACTCTTCATCAATTTCTGTTTCAAGCAGGCGCTCGTCAACGCCTTCATATCGGCCCGCCAGCAGGATCACTCCTGAGCGTGTGCTGAACTGCTGCAACGCCTGCTGTGTCAGTGGCCGTCCCTGCGGGCTGAGGTAAATCACACTGCTCTGCGGAGCCTGCTGACGCGCCGCATCGATTGCAGCACGCAAAGGCTCCACTTTCATCAACATACCCGGGCCGCCGCCATAGGGACGATCATCTACGGTGCGATGCACATCCTGTGTGTAATCACGGGGATTCCAGCAATCGATGCTGGCCAGCCCACGTTTCAGCGCCCTGCCGCTTATTCCGCTGTCAAGGGCGGAAAACATCTCCGGAAACAGCGTAACAACATCAAATCGCAATCCTGAAACTCCTTTTAGAACTCCGGATCCCAGTCGACGATCATGCGCTTCTCGTGCAAATCGATATCAGTCACTACCTGTCCGGGCAGATAGGGGATTAAGCGCTCCCTGGCTTCACGATTCTCTTCCCGAACAACCAGCACATCATTAGCACCGGTCTCGAGGAGGTGGTCGATAATACCGAGTTCGACCCCGTCGATTGTTACAACGTTCAAACCCTGCAGATCCAGCCAGTAGTACTCACCCGGTTTTGCCTTTGCAAACTGGTCGCGTGTTACTGCAATGTCACAGCCGGAGAGTGTTGCCGCCATATCCCTGTCATCGATACCAGCGAGCTTGACAACCACATTTTTTCCCTGCTTACGGCCACTCTCAACTGCAAAACGTTGCCAGCCATGTGGACGCTTCACGAACCATTCAGAGTATTTGCTGATACCTTCACGCGGCTCGGTGTCGGAAAAAACCTTGACCCAGCCTTTGACGCCATAGAGGCCGGTAATGCGGCCCATCGTGATCAGTTTCTGATCATTCTGCGTCGTCACATCAGCCGGCATCATCTTGAGCCATCAGCTGATGGCATGTTGTCAATCAGGCGGCTTCGGCAGCTTCTACAGCCGTTGCAGCATCCTTACGATAATCCTTGATCAGTTTGGCAACACGGTCAGAAGGTTGAGCACCCAGGCCAACCCAGTGATCAATGCGGTCAAGGGCGATACGCATACGTGTTTCACCACCTGTGGCGCCGGGATTGAAAAAACCCAGGCGTTCGATGTAACGGCCATCACGCGAACGGCGACTGTCAGCCACGGCGATATGATAGAAAGGCTTCTTTTTGGCGCCAGTTCTGGAAAGTCGAATAGTAACCATACTTATCTCATGTATCTCTTGCTTATATAGGAATTCCTGCTGCCTAAACGACGGCATCAGGATAAACAGCGCATTGTACTGATTTTCTGGAGAAAGTGAAGTGAAATAATCGTTTTTAGGGTAGGTTTTAGGTTTTAAGTTTTAGGTTTTAGGTTTTGGGAGAAAACAATAAACTCGGGAGCCTCTTGTGAAATTCGATAATACGTCATTCCCTCATAGGTGGGAATCCGCAGAATTAACCATTTACAGATCAGGAAAGCAACATCTCAAAAGGTAACTTCTCAATAACCCCGTGTGAATGCCGTCATTGCGAGGGAGCCTTAGCGACCGCGGCAATC